>NZ_JBCLVN010000014.1:0-37002 GCF_039548315.1 Cellulomonas olei | reverse complement strand
CCCGGCCGCCGCGCCCGCGCCCGCCGGCGGACCCGCCGCCGCCCGCGCCACGGGCGCCGTCGCCACCGTCGCCGAGCTCCGCCGCCTGCAGCCCACCGCCGGCGCCGTCGTGCTGGTCGCGGGGTACGCCGCGGCGGGCGACGGTGGCGGCATGGTGACCCGCTGGGACCCCGCGGCCACCGCGGACCCGAACGGTGGCACGGTGATCGCCTCCGAGCGGCGCTCGCGCGGCCGGTGGCTGCTCGTCCACGACGGCGTGCTCGACTTCCGGCAGTTCGGCGTCCTGGACGCGAGCACGCCGGCGGACGACGCGCTGGACGCGATGGTCGGCGACCCGGCGGTGCACCGCATCGAGGCCCGCACGGACCTCAGCTTCACCCGCCGGCACCGGTTCACGCGGTCGGACCTGGTGCTCGACTTCGGCGGCCGGCTGGTGACCACCGAGGGCATCGAGCCCGCCGCCGCCAACGACCCGTTCGCGGCGGTGCTGTTCTTCCGCGGGACCGTGACCGACCACGTCGTGACGTCGACGCTGCCGGACGCGCTGCCGGAGCTCGTCGACATCGTGCCCGTGCCGGACTCGGCGGCGTTCGCGGTGGGGGACTGGTACGCCGTGCAGACGGATACCCGCCCGGGCGGCGGCAGCGCCGAGCGGGAGCTCATGTACCTGGTGCAGATCACGCAGGTGGTCGACGCCACGCACGTGCGGCTCGGCTACAAGACGGGCTGGCCGCTGGCGGCGGGCCGGGTGCTGACGTTCACGCGCGTCGAGCCGGTCCAGCGGGTCACGGTGCAGCGGATGCGGTTCCGCGGGACCGGGACGGACCAGGTGACGGGCTCGCACCCGGTGGCCTTCGAGTACGCGACGCACTGCGACGTGCACCAGGTGGACGCGGAGCGCACGTTCTGGCCGGTGGTGATGCGGCGGTGGAACACGTCGTACGTGACCTCGCAGTGCTCGCTGGCCAACCCGGTGAGCGTGACGCTGGGCGGCGCGGGCTACCTGACCCAGCAGATCTCCTGCCTCTACGCGCACGTGGTGGACTGCCGGACGTCCAACGCCCGGCACCTCAACGACTTCACCTGCGCGGCGTACTCGACGGTGGAGAGCTGCCACGGCGACGGCGACGTGCAGGGCCCGTTCGTCACGCACGGCCAGTACGAGCACGACCTGACCTACATCGGGAACTCCGGCCTCATGACGTTCGCCAACTCGGGGGCCACCTGGGGCGGGCGGGCCAAGCGGGTCACCGTGCGGCAGCAGGTGGCGGCGCTGTTCTTCGCCCGGGTCGGCGTGGTGGACCTGACGCTGGAGGACTGCCAGGTGGTGCGCGACCCGAGCATGCCGGACTACCCGTCGTGGATGTGGGTGAACGCGGACGGCCTCCAGATGCGCGGGTGCCGGGTGGACGGGCGGTTCCAGCTCTCGCAGGCCACGGACCTGTCCGCGCGCCCGACCGTGATCGAGGACTGCGTGATCGGCCTGACGGACCAGCTGGCGTCGATGCCCTTCGTCGCGGCGAACGTGACCACCCCCGTGCACCTGGTGCGGACGACGGTCACCGGCCTCGACGGCGGCACGGCCCTGTTCCCCGGGACCGGCCCGCTGACCCTGACGGGGTGCACGCTCCAGGGCGCGGAGGGCGGCGCGGCGCTCACGGTGGCGTCGTCCCGCCTGGTGCTGGACGGGACGGAGCTGGCCGGCACGGGGGTCCTGCTGGCCGGGACCTCGGACCAGGCGCTCGAGGTGACCGGCGGGACGCGGGCGACGGGGGCCCCGGCGTCGGGCGTGGTGTTCGGGCGGGCCGCGAACGGCGGGACGCTCTCGTGGTCGTTCGACGGGTACACGGGCGTCGCCGGCGCGGACGCGGTCGCGCACGTCGTGCTGACGGGCGGGACCAACCACTACCGCGCGACCGGCTCGACGTTCGAGGGCGGCCGGCTGGAGCTCGCGGACGCGGCGTTCGGCCCGGGTTCGTCGCTGCTGCACACGGCCAACGTGGAGCGCGGGGTGACCCGGACGGCGCTCCCGGCGACGGGGGACCGCGTCCTCTCGGACGGCAACCTGGTCGCCTGATCCTGAACGTTCGGCTATACCGAACAGCGGCAGGCTTTACAGAACCGTAACGCCCAGCCCTTGCCGCTCGCCCGGGCGCGCGCTTCAATGAAGTGTCCGTTCGGTTGTGCCGAATGGCGTTTGGAAAGTGCTCTTGGCGGAGCGCAAGGCAGCACGTGGGGCCGCGGCCGGGCTGGACCGCACCCCTGGAGGGCAGCACCCCGACCGGGTGCTGCCCTCCGCCGCGTCCGGGCCGCCGAGCGGGAGGTCACGCGCACAGCGCGGCGAGCACGCGGGCGACGTCCACCAGGGCGGCGCCCGACGGTGCCACGGTGCCGCCGCGCACGCCCGCGAGGAACCGGGACAGCACCGGCAGCAGGTAGTCGGCGCCCAGCTCGACCCGCACGTCCTCCCGCCCGTCCGCCCCGGTCACGCCCAGCTGGTACGGCGTGCCCGTGCCGCCCGTGCCGGCCCCGGGCGTCGCGACCGTCACCACCCCGACGTCCCGCCCGGCGGGAACCAGCGCCGTCCGGGTGCCGGCGCCGGCGACCACCGCGACCGGCCCGGACACCGGGTCGCGCAGCACCCCGAGGGCGGCCTCGACCACGTGCACGGCGGCGAACGCCAGGCCGCCGTGCGGGGACGCGGGGTCGGCCGGGCCGGAGGCCGTGACGGTCAGGCCGGACGGCGACGGGCGCCAGCGCGCGGCGAGGGCGCGGACGTCCGGGTGCAGGCGCAGGGCGGAGGCGCTGGTCAGCGGGACCCCGCGAGCCGCGGCCAGCTCCACCAGCCGCGCCGCGTCCTCCGGGTCGGTGGTGAACGGCTTGTCGACGAGCAGCGGCAGGCCCGCCCGCAGCACCGGCTCGGCGAGCGCGCGGTGCCCGCGGCCGTCGCGGGTGGCGAGCAGCACGGCGTCCACGCCCGAGCGCGCGAGCAGGGCCGCCGTGCGCTCCGGCGTCCCCGACCGGGTGGCTGCGGCGCCCGCGCGGCGGAGCGCGGCGAGCCGGTCGTCCCCTGCCGGCTCGGCGTCCGGGACGGCGACGACCGCGACGGCCACGCCCGGCCCGAGCGCTCCCGTCCGGGCGAGCCGCAGCACCTGGTCGACGTGCGTCGACTCCGCCCCGACGATCCCCAGGCGCATCCGGTCCTCCCCGTGTTCGGGACGACCGAACACCCGCGCGACGAGCCGCGATCGTCGCGGGCCCGAGTTCCACGGGCGCACCCGGTCGTCCGCCTCGGACACTAGTCGGCAGTACCGAACAGCGGCTAGCCTGGCAGCACGGCGCCGGCGCGGCGCCCCCGGCCTGCAGGGGAGACCAGATGGAGCCGAGCCCGCCCGAGCCCGAGGACTCCCGGTACTGGGTCCGCTCCGTGGCCCGCGCCGTCGACGTGCTGGAGCTGCTCGCGGCCCGGCCGCCCGGCGAGGGCATGTCCGTGACCGAGATCGGCCAGGCCCTCGGCCTGTCCAAGAGCGCGGCCTTCGCGACGCTGTACACGCTCACACGCCGCGGGCTGGTGGCCGACGACGGCGCGGGCATGTCCCGGCGCTACCGGCTCGGCATGGCGCTCGCGCGGCTGGGCTCGCAGGCCCTCGCGCAGACGTCCCTGCGCGACGTCGCGCGGCCGCACCTCGTGGCGCTGGCCCGCACCACCGCGGCGACGGCCCGGCTCGCGACGCTGGTCCAGGACCAGGCGGTCGTCATCGACCAGGTCGGCGGCAACGAGCGCGTCCGCCTCGACCTGCGGATGGGCAGCCACGAGCTGCCGCACTCCACCGGCCTGGGCAAGGCGATCCTGTCGTGGCTGCCGCCCGACCAGGTGCGCGAGCTGGTGGGGCGCGTGGGGCTCATGCGCCGCACGTCGCGCACCATCACGGACGTCGACACGCTGGTCGCGCACCTGGCCGAGAGCCGCGCGCAGGGCTACGCGATCGACGACGAGGAGGACGCCGAGGGGGTGTTCTGCATCGGCTCGCCGCTGCTCGGGCACGACGGCGCGTGTGTCGGCGCGATCTCCATCACGGGCCTCAAGCTCGACCAGCCGGCGTGGCACTACCAGGAGCTCGGCCGCACCGTGCGGGACGCCGCCCGGCGCATCTCCCGGGACCTGGGGTTCGACCCGGACGCCCCGGCGGTGACGACGGTCGGCGGTCCCGAGGTGGTTGACGGGGCGGCGACCCCGGGCTAGCGTCCCGTCCCACTGCACGACCCGCCCCCAGCCCGGGAGGGTCGTCGCGACGCAGGCCAGCCCCCTGCGCTCCGCCAGACGGTCGCCCTCGACGGGGAGGTCGACCGCCAGCACGGCCCCGACGCCACGACGCGCACCGCGCGGACGAGTCCACGACGTGACGAGTCCCCAGGCGGTCGGCATGGCAACGAGCAGCGAGACGTCCCCGCGCACGACGGGCGCGCCCACCGGCGTCCCGGCGGGTGCGGCGACGCGGTCGCCGACGGCACCGGCCGCCCCCGCCGCGCGGCCGTGGGAGCGCGCGCCGCGCCGCAGCACCGCCGACGCCGTCGCCGGGCTGCCGCCGGTCACCGTCGCCCTGGTCGGTGCGGGCAACCGCGGCCAGACCTACCTGGCGTGGGCGCGGGCGAACCCGGGGCGCGCCCGGCTCGTCGCCGTCGCCGACCCGCAGCCGCACCGGCGCGAGCTCGTCGCCGCGGGCGACCCGGGCGTCGCGCACTACGACGACTGGCGGGACCTCGCCGCGCAGGGCCGGGTGGCGGACATGGTCGTGATCTCCACCCAGGACCGCGACCACGCCGAGCCGGCGGAGGCGTTCGCGGCGCTCGGCTACGCGGTGCTCCTGGAGAAGCCGATCGCCCCGACCGAGGCGGAGTGCCGCCGGATCGTCGCGGCCGTCGAGCGGGCGGGCGTGCTGTTCGGCGTCTGCCACGTCCTGCGGTACACGCCGTACACCGACCTGGTGAAGGAGGTCGTCGACTCCGGTGTCCTCGGCCGGGTGGTCGACGTGCAGCACCTGGAGCCGGTCGGCTGGTGGCACATGGCGCACTCCTACGTGCGCGGGCCCTGGCGGCGCGAGGACGAGTCGGCGCCGATGCTGCTGGCCAAGTCCTGCCACGACGTGGACTGGATCCGGTACGTGACCGGCCTGCGGGTCGAGAGCGTGTCGTCGTTCGGCTCGCTCACCGAGTTCCGCCCCGAGCACCGGCCCGCCGGCGCCGCGGACCGGTGCCTCGACTGCGCCCTCGAGCCCGGCTGCCCGTACTCCGCCCCGCGGCTGTACCTCGGCACGCTCCGCGCCGACGGGCCCGTCTGGCCGGTCACCGTCATCACGTCGCGCACCGACGAGCAGGGGGTCGTCGACGCGCTGCGCACCGGCCCGTACGGCCGCTGCGTGTGGGACTGCGACAACGACGTGGTCGACCACCAGGTCGTCGCGATGCGCCTCGAGGGCGGCGCGGCGGCGACGTTCACCATGACGGCGTTCTCGGAGCAGACCCACCGGCAGACGCGGGTGTTCGGCACCCACGGCTCGCTCGAGGGCGACGGCGAGCGGGTCCGCGTCGTCGACTTCCGGGACAACACCGTGCGCGTCCTCGACACCGGCGCGGCCGGGTCCAACGCCGCGGACGGCCACGGCGGCGGCGACGCCGGCCTCATGGACGCCTTCACCGCCGCGGTCGCCACCGGCGACCGCACCTGGGTCCGGTCCGGAGCGGCCGAGTCCCTCGACAGCCACCTCGTCGTGTTCGCCGCCGAGCAGGCGCGCCGGACCGGCCAGGTCCGGGAGGTGGGCGCCGCATGACGGCCGCCGCCCGGGGCACCACGCACCACCCGCACGTCCCCCAGCAGTCCCTGCCTTCCCCCGACCCCAGGGTCCTGATCAAGGAGATGCGATGAGACTCGCGACGAAGTCGCTGGTGGCGGCCGGAGCCGCCTGCACGGTCCTGCTCGCCGGCTGTTCCTCCTCGTCCGACGGCGCCCCCGCCGGCGACGGCGAGGACGGAGCCCTGTCCGGCGAGGTCACGATGTGGATCTACCCGATCATCGCGGACGAGACCGCGCACCAGGACTTCTGGGACGCGCAGGTCGAGGCGTTCACGGCGGAGAACCCGGACGTCGACGTCACCGTCCAGGTGTACCCGTGGGCGGGCCGCGACGAGTCGCTGACCACGGCCATCGCGTCCGGCACCGGCCCGGACGTCGTGTACCTGATCCCCGACCAGCTCGCGACGTACCAGTCGTCGATCGAGCCGGTGGACGGCTACCTGTCCGAGGAGCACGTCGCCGACATCCTCCCGAACGTCGCGGAGTCGATCACCGTCGACGGGCAGATGCTCGGCGCGCCGCTGCTCACCAGCTCCAACCCGCTGGTGTGCGACAAGGCGGCGTTCGACGCGATCGGCGCCACCGAGTACCCGGAGACCTGGGACGACCTGCTGGACATCGCCCCGGACCTGGCCGAGCAGGGCATCTACGCCACGAACTACTGGGGCTCGCCCGAGGTCACGCTCAACATGACGTTCTACCCGCTGCTGTGGCAGGCGGGCGGCGACGTGTTCAGCGAGGACGGCACGTCGGTGGCGTTCAACTCGGACGCGGGCGTCGAGGCGCTCGAGTTCCTGGTCGAGCTGAACGAGGGCGGCTACCTGGAGCCCGACCTCATCACCACCACGCCGAGCATCGAGCAGACGGCGCTCGCGCAGAACAAGGTCGCGTGCACCTGGCAGTCCGGTCCCGCGGACGTCGAGGCGTACTGGGGCACCGAGAACATCGTCATCCAGCCGCCGCTGACCCAGGAGGAGACGATCGGCTACGGCACCGTCGGCTCGCTGTCGATGCTGAAGGGCTCGGAGAACAAGGACGCCGCCGGCGCGTGGATCGACTTCGTGACCTCGGCGGACCCGGTCACCGAGTTCGTCACCACCGCGAAGATGTTCTCCCCGCTGTCCTCGACCGGTGAGCTCTACGCGGACGACCCGGTGTACGGCGCGATCGAGAAGACGATCCCCGACACCACGGTCGGCCCGGTCAACGAGCACGCCCGCGAGGTGATGGGCGTCCTCGCCCCGGAGATCCAGGCCGCGCTGCTCGGGCAGAAGTCCGCGCAGCAGGCGCTCGACGACGCCGCGGCCTCGGCCGACGCGATGCTGGGCTGACGAAGGCGATGACCTCTGCACTCCGCGAGCCCGCCGCGGCGCCCACGCGCCGCGGCGGGCCCGGCCGGGCCGGTCGCCGGTCGGTGATGGCGCGCTGGGACGCGCGCACCGGCCTGCTGTTCGCCCTGCCGACGTTCCTGCTGTTCCTGGCGTTCCGGTTCGGTCCGGCGATCGCCGGCGTCGGGCTGTCGTTCTTCGACTACGACATCTCCGGCAGCCTCGAGTGGGAGGGCCTGGCGAACTTCGAGCGCATGGTCGGCGACCCGGTGTTCTGGCAGGCCCTGCGCGTGACCGTGCTCTACACGCTCCTCGCCGTGCCGCTGTCGCTCGGGCTGTCCCTCGTGATGGCGCTCGCGGTGCGGCGCCGGTTCCGCGGGGTGGGGTTCTTCCGGTCGGTGTTCTTCCTGCCGGTCATCACCTCGCTGGTGCTGGCGGGCACGGTGTTCGTCTGGGTGTTCTCGACCGACGGCCCGGTGTCGACGGTCTCGCAGTGGCTCGGCGGCAGCGGGCAGTCGTGGCTGTCCTCGTCGCTGCTGGTGGTCCCGGCGCTCGTGCTCGTGGGCGTCTGGTCGCGGTTCGGCTACGGGATGCTCATCCTGCTGGCCGGCCTGCAGGAGGTCCCGCGCGAGCTGGAGGAGGCGGCGCTGACCGACGGCGCCGGCCCCGTCGCGCGGTTCCGGTACATCGTGCTGCCGCACCTGAGGCCGTCGCTGTTCTTCCTCGCGGTCATCGAGACCACGGCCTCGTTCCAGGTGTTCGACCTGATCTTCGTGATGACCCAGGGCGGCCCCGCCCGCGGCAGCTACACCCTCGTCTACATGCTGTACGACCAGGGCTTCAAGTACGTCGACTACGGCTACGCCGCGGCGATCGGCGTCGCGCTGTTCGCCATGACGCTCGTCGTGGCCGTGGTCCAGCGACGCTTCCTCGGGAGGGAATCGTGAGCGCCCCCACCGCACAGGTCGCGGCCCCGCCCGCCGTCCCGCCGCCGCCCGCCGCCACGCGTCGCCGCCCGTACCGCGCCCTCGAGCCGACCCGGCGGGGCAAGGTCCTGCGCGGGCTGCTGCTGGCCGCGGGCTCGCTGCTGACGATCTTCCCGTTCTACGCGATGGTCGTCATCGCGCTGCGGCCCGAGACGGCCATCGACTTCCCGTCGTCGCTGCTGCCGTGGAACCTCGACACCTCGGCGTTCCGGGACGTGCTCGCGGGGCAGGACATGCTGCGCTGGACGCTCAACAGCGTCATCTACTCCGTGGTGTCCGTGGTGGCGGTGCTCGTGATGGCCTCGATGGCCGGCTACGCGTTCGCCAAGAAGCGGTTCCCCGGGCGCGAGGCCATGTTCTGGTCGTTCCTCGCGATGGTGATGGTGCCGTACCACGTCACCCTCATCCCGACCTTCATCGTCATGGCGAAGCTCGGCGGCGTCGACACGTACTGGGGCCTGATCCTGCCCTCGCTGGCGAACGCCCAGGCGGTGTTCCTCATGCGGCAGTTCATCAAGGGGCTGCCGGACGAGCTGTTCGAGGCCGCGAAGATCGACGGCGCCGGCGAGTGGCGCACGTTCGCGACGATCGTGCTGCCGCTGTGCAAGCCGGTGCTCGCGACGCTCGGCACGTTCGTGTTCCTGTGGCACTGGAACGACTTCCTGTGGCCGCTCATCATCGGCAAGAGCGCGGACATGTGGACGCTCACCGTCGGCATCGCGTCGCTGCGCCAGCAGCAGGTGCCGCTCTCGGTGGTGCTGGCCGGGTCCGTCGTCGCCCTCGTCCCGATCTTCGCGGCGTACGCCGTCGCGCAGCGCTCGTTCCAGGAGGGCGTGGCGCAGACCGGCATCAAGGGCTGAGCCGCCGCCGCGACCCCCGACCCCGCAGACCCCACGGAAGGACCCGCATGTTCACCTCCGAGCAGGAGCTCGAGGACCGCCTCACCACCCCGTCGCCCGCGCTGGTCGCCGACCTCGCACGCGTCGCCGGCGACCTGGTGGTCCTCGGCGCCGGCGGCAAGATGGGCCCGACGCTCGCCGTGCTGGCGCGGCGGGCGCTGGACGCCGCGGGCCGCGACGGCGACGCGGTGCACGCCGTGTCCCGGTGGTCCGACGCCGCGCAGGCCGACCGGCTGCGCGCGGCGGGGGTCCGGGTCGTGACGGCCGACCTGCTCGGCGACGACGACCTGGCGAGGCTGCCCGACGGCGCGGACGTGCTGTTCATGGTGGGCGCGAAGTTCGGCTCCGCGTCGGCGCCGTCGTGGGCCTGGGCGGTGAACGCCGCGCTGCCGGACCGGGTCGCGCGGCGGTACCGGGACAGCCGGATCACGGCGTTCTCGACCGGCAACGTCTACCCGCTGGTGCCCGTCAGCAGCCAGGGCGCCGCCGAGGACCACCCCCTCGGGCCGGTCGGGGAGTACGCGATGTCCTGCCTCGGCCGGGAGCGGGTGTTCGCGCACGGCGCGCTGACCCGCGGCACGCCGGTGTCGCTGATCCGGCTGAACTACGCCGTCGACCTGCGGTACGGGGTGCTGTACGACATCGCCTCGACGATCCTCGCGGGCGAGCCGGTCGACCTCACCACCGGCCACGTCAACGTGGTGTGGCAGGGGTACGCGAACGAGGTCACGCTCCGCGCCACCGCCCACGCCTCGCCCGACGTCTTCACGCTCAACCTCACCGGGCCCGAGGTGCTGCCCGTCGAGCGGGTCGCCCGGCGCCTGGCCGCGGGTCTCGGCCGCGACGTCGCGTTCACGGGCACGCCGTCGGGCACCGCGCTGCTCAACGACGCGACCCGGTGCCTCGACCTGTTCGGCTACCCCGACGTCACCGCGGGCACGCTCGTGGACTGGCAGGCGGCGTGGCTGGCGGCCGGGCTGCCGACCAGCGGGAAGCCCACCAAGTGGGCCGTCCGGGACGGGCGGTTCTGATGGCCGCCCCCGCCGCCCCCGCCGCCCCCGCCCTGCCGCGCGAGGTCGGCGAGCTGCTGCGCGCCGGCACCGTCATCCCCGCGCACCCGCTCGCGCTCACGGAGGACCGCCGGCTCGACGAGCGGCACCAGCGCGCGCTCACCCGGTACTACGCCGCCGCCGGTGCCGGGGGCGTCGCGGTCGGGGTGCACACCACGCAGTTCGAGATCCGGGACGTCGGCCTGTACGAGCCGGTGCTGGCGCTCGCGGCCGACACCCTCGACGACGCGCTGGGGGCCGGGCCCGCCGCCCGCCCGTTCGTGCGGGTCGCCGGGGTGGCCGGGCCGACGGCGCAGGCCGTGGCGGAGGCCGAGGTCGCCGCGGGCCTCGGGTACCACGCGGTGCTGCTCAGCCCGCCGCGCCCGGCGCCCGGGGACCCGCTGCTCGCCGACCCCGCCCGGCTCGAGGACCACGCGATCGAGCGCGCGGCCGCCGTCGGGGAGGTGCTGCCGGTCATCGGGTTCTACCTGCAGGCCGCGATCCGCGGGCCGCGGCTGTCGCTCGACTTCTGGCGGCGGTTCGCGGAGCTGGAGGCGGTCGTGGCGGTCAAGGCCGCACCGTTCGACCGGTACCGGACCCTCGACGTCGCGCGCGCCGTGGCCGGGTCGTCCCGCGGCGCCGACATCGCGCTGTACACGGGCAACGACGACGCGATCGTGGCGGACCTGCTGTCCGACCTGGTGTTCGACGGCCCGGACGGCGAGCCGGTCACGCGCCGCGTGGTCGGCGGGCTGCTCGGCCACTGGTCGGTCTGGACCCGGCGCGCGGTCGAGCTGCACGCGCAGGTGGGCCGGGCCCGCGCGGGCGACCGGGAGGCGCTGGCCGACCTGGTCGCGCGGTCCGCGGCGGTGACCGACGCCAACGCCGCGCTGTTCGACCCGCAGCACGGGTTCGCCGGCTGCATCGCCGGGGTGCACGAGGTGCTGCGCCGGCAGGGCCTGCTCGCGGGCACGTGGTGCCTCGACCCGGACGAGACGCTGTCGCCCGGCCAGGCCGAGGAGATCGACCGCGTGCTCCGGCTGCACCCGTGGCTGTCCGACGACGACTTCGTCGCGGAGCACCTCGACGGGTGGCTGGCGTGACGGCGGTGCTGGTCGCGGTGCCGGCGGCGCTGCGCGGGGAGTTCTTCGACGCCGCGGCCGAGCGGGCGCTGGGCGACGCCGCCGCGGCGCTGGGCGGCGGGGTGGTGTGGCTCGAGGGCGGTCCCGCGCTGCTCGCGCCGGGCGCCGCCTGGCCCCGTGCGCGCGTGCTGGTCACCACCTGGGGACAGCCGCCGCTCGACGCCGCCCTGCTCGACCGGCTGCCCGCGCTCGGGCTGGTGGCGCACACCGGCGCGACCGTGCGGCCGTTCCTCACGCCCGAGGTCGCGGCGCGCGGCGTCGCCGTCACGCAGGCCGGCCAGGGCATGGCCCGGTCGGTCGCCGAGGTGGCGCTCGCGTTCACGCTGGCGCTGCTGCACCGGGTGCCGCGGTTCGACCACGCGCTGCACGCCGGCGCGCCCTGGGCCGAGGCGGAGGCGGCCCCCGCGCGGCACGAGGTGCTCGGCGCGACGATCGGCGTGGTCGGCGCCTCCCGGACCGGCCGGGCGAACATCGCGCTGCTCCGGGCGCTCGGCGCGCACGTGCTGGTCAGCGACCCGTACCTCACCGCCGAGGACGCCGCGGCGCTCGGGGTGGAGCGGGCCGAGCTGGACGACCTGCTGCGGCGCTCGCGGGTCGTCGTGCTGCACGCGCCGTCGCTGCCGGAGACCCGGCACCTGGTCGACGCGCGGCGGCTGGCGCTGCTGCCGGACGGCGCCGGGCTCGTGAACACCGCGCGGTCCTGGCTCGTCGACGAGGCGGCGCTGGTCGCCGAGCTCCGGACCGGGCGCATCGACGCGGCGCTGGACGTGTTCGACGAGGAGCCGCTGCCCGCCGGCCACCCGTTGCGGTCGCTGCCGAACGTGCTGCTGACACCGCACCACGCGGCGGGCACGGTGGAGGGGCGGCTCCGGCAGGGCGGCATCGTGGTGGACGAGGTGGCGCGGTACGCGCGCGGCGACGCGCTGCGGCACGCGGTGACGGCGGAGGACCTGGAGCGGATGGCATGAGCGGGGACGGCGACGGGGTGCGGTCGGCGCGGGCGCGGGGCGCGGCGCGGGTGCGCGGGCGGTGGGCCGCCGGGGAGCCGGTGCGCGGGGTGTGGAGCACCCTGCCGGACCCGGTGGTGGCGGAGCTGCTCGGCGGCGCGGGCTACGACTACGTGTGCGTCGACCTGCAGCACGGCATGACGGGCCCCGGCACGGTGCTGCCCGTCCTGCAGGCGCTGCGGCACACCCCGGCGGCCACGCTGGTCCGGGTGCCCGGGCCGGACCCCGAGCTCATGATGCGCGCGCTCGACCTGGGCGCCGACGGCGTCGTCGTCCCGATGGTCGACACGCCCGAGCAGGCGGCGGCCGCCGTGGCGGCGTGCACCTACCCGCCCGGCGGCGTCCGGTCGTGGGGGCCGGTGTGGGGCGACGTGGACGGCGCGGCGCCCGCCCCCGCGGAGGCCGACGCGGCGCGGCTGGTCGTCGTCATGGTGGAGACCGCCGCGGGCCTGCGGGACGCCGCGGCGATCGCGGCGGTGCCGGGCGTCGACGCCGTGTACGTCGGGCCGAACGACCTCGCGCTCTCCCTCGGGCACGGGCGGGCCACGTACGCGACGTCCCCCGAGGTGCACGCCGCCCTGGACGGGCTGGTCGCCGCCGCGTCCGGCGCCGGCACCGCGATGGGCCTGCACTGCGCGACGCCGGAGATGGCGGCGTACTGGCAGGCCCGCGGGGTGCGGATGCTGACGGTCGCGACCGACACCACGCTGCTGCGCACCGGGTCGGCCGACGCGCTCGCACGGGCAGGGTGCGCGTCGTGAGCGAGGCCCCCGTGCTGCGCGACGCCGCGCCGGCCGTCACCACCTGGACCCCCCGGGAGTCGTGGGTGCGCGCCGGCGTCGGGCGGGCGGACATCACCCCGCCCGTCGGCGTCCGCGCCCACAACTGGGGCGCGTCCCGCACCGAGGTCGCCACGGGCGTGCACCGGCCGCTGACGGCGACGGCGCTCGCGTTCCACGACGCCGGCGCGGGCCGGTGGCGGTACCTGCTCACGCTCGACCTCGGCTGGTGGCGGGACGCGGCGTCGTTCGCCCGGCTCCGGGACCCGCTGCTGAGCGCCCTGGGCGCCGAGCCGGACGACCTGCTGCTGCACCTCGTCCACACCCACGCGGGCCCGTCGGTCTCGGACCTGGGCCTCGACCTGCCCGGGGCGGACCTGCTCGACGACTACCACCGCACGCTCGAGGCCGGGGCGCGGGACGCGTGCGAGACGGCGCGCGACGCGGCGGTCGACGCCGTCGTCACGTGGGGGACCGGCTGGTCCGACCTGGCCGTCACCCGGAACCTGCCGTGCGGGGACCGGGACGTCGTGGCGTTCGACCCGGGCACGCCCGCCGACGGCACGCTCCTGGTCGGCCGGGTGTCGACGGCGGGGGGAGGCGCACCGCTGGGCGTGCTGCTCAACTACGCGTGCCACCCGACGACGCTCGCGCACCACAACAGCCTGCTGTCGCCCGACCTCGTCGGGGCCGCCCGCGAGGTGGTCGAGGCCGCCGCGGGCGCGCCGTGCCTGTTCCTGCAGGGCGCGTCCGGCGAGCTGTCGCCGCGCGAGCAGTACGGGCCCGGCACCGAGCAGGCCGACCGCAACGGGCGCGCCCTCGGTCACGCGGCGGTGGCGGTGCTGGAGCAGCTCGGGGAGCCGGGGACGCGCCTGCGGTTCGACGGCGTCGTCGAGTCCGGCGCACCGCTGGGCCTCTGGGTCCGGGAGCCCGCGCCCGACCCCGCCGGCGTGCGGTGCACGGCGCAGACCGTCCCGCTCGCCGCCCGACCGGTGCCGACCGCCGAGCAGGTCGCGGAGCAGTGGGCCGGGATCGACCCCGTGGCCGCCGCCGAGCGCCTGCGCCGGGCGACCCGGCTCGCGGACGGCTACGTCACCGACGGCGTCGCCGGGCACCCGCTGTGGGTGTGGGGCCTCGGTGACGCCGTGCTCGTCGCGCACCCCGGCGAGGCGTTCTCGGCCCTGCAGACCGAGCTGCGCCGCCGGCACCCCGACCGCGCGGTGCTCGTGCTCAACCTCACCAACGGCCCGGGCTTCGTCTACCTGCCGGACCGCGCCTCCTACGACCGCGACCGGTACCAGGTGTGGCAGACGCTCCTGGCCCCGGGCGGCCTGGAGGACCTGACCGCCGCGGCGGACGCCGCGGTCGCCGCCCTGCCCCGACCCCGCGAGGTGACCGCATGACCGCCCCCGCCGACCCGTCCGACGTGCCCGCCCCGACGGCCCCGACGGCACCGCCCCGCCCCGGACGCTCCGTGGTCGTCACGGGCTCGTCCTCCGGCATCGGCCGGTCCATCGCGCTCCGGCTGGCCGCGGACGGATGGGCCGTCGTGGTCGTCGGCCGGGACGCCGGGCGGGTGGACGCGGTCGTGGCCGAGGTCCGCGCGGCCGGGGGGACCGCCGCCGGCTGCGCGGGCGACGTGGCCGACCGCGACCTGCACGCGCGGCTGCTCGCGGCGGCG
This sequence comes from Cellulomonas olei, assembly GCF_039548315.1. Taxonomy (NCBI): domain Bacteria; kingdom Bacillati; phylum Actinomycetota; class Actinomycetes; order Micrococcales; family Cellulomonadaceae; genus Cellulomonas; species Cellulomonas olei. The sequence continues at coordinate 22,280 of NZ_JBCLVN010000014.1, read as the reverse complement.
CTCGACCTGGCGCCGCTCGCGGGCTGGGTCAACTGCGCGGGCACCACGGTCCGCAACGGCCTGACCGAGCTGTCCGAGCAGGTGACGCTCGACATGGTCCGCGGGAACCAGCTCGGCTCGCTGTGGGGCTGCGAGACCGCCGTCGCGCACTGGGTCGGCGCCGGCGCTGGCGGCGCCGTGGTGAACATGTCCTCCGTGCACGGCCGTGCCGCGTACCCGGAGCACACGGTCTACGAGATGACCAAGGCCGCGGTCGAGGCCCTGACCCGGTCGGTGGCCGTGACGTACGCGGCGCGCGGCATCCGGGCCAACGCCGTCGCGCCGGGCGCCGTCCGGTCGCCGGCCCTGGAGGCCTCGTTCGACCGGGCCCCCGACCCGGCGGCCGCGCGGGAGTTCCTCGCCCGGCGGTCGCCCGCGCTGCGCATCGCCGAGCCGGAGGAGGTCGCGGCGGTCGTCGCGTTCCTGCTCTCCGACGACGCGTCGTACGTGTCCGGCCAGACGGTCGCGATCGACGGCGGCTGGACCGCGGCGCTGGGCGCCGACCCGGAGGAGCCGGGCGCGCGCCGGGCGGGGGTGGGCGCGTGACGCTGCGCAGCGCCGGCTGGTTCGCCGGGGACGACGAGGTGGCGGTGCTGCACCGCGTCGCCCTGCGGCTCGGGCCCGAGGACGCCGGACGTCCCGTCATCGGCATCGCGGACACCGCGTCGGACCTCAACCCGTGCAACGCCGGGTTCACCGCGCTCGCCGAGCACGTGGCCGCCGGGGTGCGCGCCGCGGGCGGCGTCCCGGTGCGGTTCCCGGTGATGTCGCTGGGCGAGGACCTCATGAAGCCGTCCGCGATGCTCTACCGCAACCTCGTCGCGATGGAGCTCGAGGAGACCGTCCGGGCCTACCCGCTGGACGGCGTGGTGCACCTGGCGAACTGCGACAAGACCGTCCCCGCCGCCCTCATGGCCGCCGCCAGCGCCGACGTCCCGGCCCTGCTGCTGCTCGGCGGCGCGCGGTCGGCGCCCGAGTTCCGCGGCCGGCCGCTCGGCGCGGGCACCGACCTGTGGCGGGCGCTCGACGACCGGCGCGCGGGCGTGCTGGACGACACCGGCTGGCGCGGGCTGGAGCAGTGCCTCGCGTGCGCCGGGCCGGGCGCGTGCAACGTCATGGGCACCGCCTCGACGCTCGCGATGCTGACCGAGGCGATGGGCATGGCCCTGCCGGGCACCGCCCTGCTGGACGCCGTCGGACCCGCGATCGAGGCCGCCGCGCGCGCCACCGGCGAGCGGGTGGTCGCGATGGTCCGCGCGCAGGAGCGCCCCTCCGCCCGCCTGACGCAGGCGGCGCTCGACACCGCCGCGCGCGTGCTCGCGGCGGTGGGCGGGTCGACGAACGCGGTGATCCACCTCGCGGCCGTGGCCGGGCGGCTCGGGCTCGACGCCTCGCTCGCCCGGTTCGACGCGCTGTGGCGGGACGTCCCGCTGCTCGCCGACGTCGAGCCCTGCGGGTCCGGCCTGGTGCACCGGCTGCGCCGGGACGGCGGGCTGCCGACGGTGCTGGCCGCGCTCGCGGCGGGCGGGCTCGTGGACCTCGACGCCGCGGCCGGCGACGGGCGGCCGTGGCGGGACGTGCTGCCCGCGTACCCGGAGCCGGGCGCCCCGGGCTCGCTGGTGCGCACGCCCGACGACCCCGTCCTGCCTGCGCCGACGCTCGCCGCCGTCTCCGGGTCCCTCGCGCCGTCCGGGGCCGTCATCAAGGTGGCCGCGGCGAGCCCGGAGCTGCTCGCCCACACGGGCCGCGCGGTCGTCTTCGACTCGTACGACGACATGCGCACCCGGCTGGACGACCCCGCGCTGGAGGTCGACCCCGGCGACGTCCTCGTGGTGCGCGGCTGCGGCCCCGTCGGCGTGCCCGGCATGCCGGAGTGGGGCATGGCGCCGATCCCGCAGCGGCTCGTCGAGCGGGGGGTGCGCGACATGGTCCGCGTCAGCGACGGCCGGATGAGCGGCACGTCGTTCGGCACCGTCGTGCTGCACGTCGTCCCCGAGGCCGCCGTGGGCGGTCCTCTCGGGCTGGTCGAGGACGGCGACCCCGTGCGGCTCGACGTGCCGGCGCGCCGGCTCGACCTGCTCGTGCCCGAGGCGGAGCTGGACCGCAGACGGGCGGCGCGTGGCGGGGCGGCGCCGCGGGCCGGGGCGACGCACCTGCGCGGCTGGCCGCGGCTGTACGCCGACCACGTGCTCCAGGCCGACCGGGGCGCCGACCTCGACTTCCTGACCGCGCCGACCCCGGCGCACCGCACCTTCGTCGAACCCGTCGTGGGCCGCTCGTGACCGCGCCCCGCGACCCCCACCCGACCGCACGACCCACTCACCGAGGAGACCCGATGTCCGCACCGCGGCCCCTGGCCGGCGTCCTGCCGGTCGTCCAGACACCGTTCGCCGCCGACGGGACCGTCGACGAGGCCGCGCTGCGCCGCGAGGTCGACTGGGTGGTCGACCAGGGCGCCCACGGCGTCACGACCGGGATGGTCAGCGAGATCCTGCGCATGACGTCCACCGAGTGCGCGCGGCTCGCCGAGGTCGTGGCCGAGCAGGCGCGCGCCCGCGGGGCGCTGTCCGTGGTGAGCTGCGGCGCCGAGTCGACGTTCGGCGCGGTGGCCGCCGCGCGGCACGCCGAGTCGGTCGGCGCCGACGCCGTCATGGCCATCCCGCCGATCACCGTGCAGCTCGGCGACGACGCGCTGTTCGGGTACTACTCGGCGATCGTCGAGGCCACCGGGCTGGGCGTCGTGGTGCAGGACGCGTCCGGGTACGTGGGCCGGTCGCTGTCGATCGAGCTGCAGATGCGGCTGCTCGACCGGTACGGCGACCGCGTGTACTTCAAGCCCGAGGCCGCGCCGATCGGCCAGCGGCTGACGCTGCTGCGGGAGGCGACGGGCGGGCGCGCCCGGGTGTTCGAGGGCACCGGCGGCGCCGCCCTGGTCGACTCCTACCGCCGCGGGATCGTCGGCACCATGCCGGGGTCCGAGGTGACGTGGGCGATCGTCCGCCTCTGGGAGCTCGTCGAGGCCGGCCGCTGGGACGCCGCGTACGAGATCAGCGGGCCCCTGTCCGCCCTCGTCGCGCTGCAGACCTCCATCGACGTGTTCGTGGCGGTCGAGAAGCACCTCCTGGTGCGGCAGGGCGTCCTCGAGCGCACCGACGCGCGGGCGCCGCACGGGTTCGTGCTCGACCCCGAGACCCGCGACGAGGTGGACCGGCTGTTCGACCTGCTGCGCACCCGGACGCTGTCGGGCCGCGCGGCGTGACGCGCGCGGCTGCGACACGGCCCGCCGGGACGCGCGGGCGTTCCCGCGTCGTGCGAGGCTGCGTGAGGTGACCGACCTGCGCACCGTGCCCCTGCCCGACCGCCGGATCGACGCCGCGGAGCTGGTCCCCCCGGACGCGCCGGAGGCGGTGGTGCTCGGCGAGGTCCGCGCCCGGCTCGGCGAACGCCCCCTGCTGGACGCGCGCGACGGCTCCCTGGTCTGGGTCGACATCGACGCGCGCAGCGTGCACCGCTGGGCCGGCGGCGACCACGCGCGCGACGAGGTGGTCAGCGTGCCCTCGCAGGTCTCGGTCGCGTGGCCGGCCCGGGGCGGCCTGCTGCTCGCGACGGCCGACGGCCTCGGCGTGCACGACGGGACGACGCTCGGCCCGCTCACCCGGCCGGGGACCATGCCGGGGGACTACCGGTTCAACGACGGCGCGTGCGACGGCGCGGGGCGGCTGTGGGTCGCCACGATGCCGCGCGACGGCTCCACGGGCGAGGGGACGGTCTACCGCGTCGCGGCGGGCGCTGACGGGGCGCTCGACGTCACCGCGGTCGTCACCGGCGTCGGGTGCGGCAACGGCGTCGCGTGGAGCCCCGACGGCTCGACGCTGTACCTCACGGACTCGGCGACCCGGACCGTCTTCCGGGCCCCGTTCGACGTGGCGGCGGGCACGGTCGGCGCGTGGGAGCCGTTCCTGGCGTTCGCGTCGGACGGCCCGATGCCGGACGGCACCACCGTCGACGCGGACGGGTGCCTGTGGGTGGCGCTGTACGGCGGGGGCGCGGTGCTGCGGTTCGGGCCGGACGGCACGCCCCGCGGGGCGGTGCGGGTGCCGACGGCGCGGGTGACGTGCCTCGGCTTCGGGGCGCCGGGCACGGGGCGGGCGTACGTGACGACCGCGCACGCGGACGGCGACCCGCTCGCGGGGGCGGTGCTCGGCGTCGACGTGGCGGTGGACGGGCTCCCGGTGCGGGAGTTCGGGGAGGGCTGAGGCGGCGCGTCCTCACTCCGCGGTGTCGGCTCGGGGCTCCAGGGTGAGGCGCGCCCCGAGGGCGTCCGCGAGACGGACGAGCGTGTCGCGCGTCGGGTTGCCGAGGCCGCGCTCGATGCGGCTGACGTCGGCCTGCTGGACCGAGGCGCGCTCCGCGAGGGCGGACTGGCTGAGGCCCCGGGCGTGCCGCAGCTCCGCGAGCTCGGCGCCGAGGCGCTGCTCGGCCGCGAGCCGGGTCCGGAGCTCCTCCCCGGCGCGCGCCGCGGCGTCACGGACGTCCTGGTCCCACTCGGACCGCACGTCGCCGGCGATCCGGCGGTAGGGGGTCGTGGCCACGGTGCCTCCTCCGATCGGTCTCCACCCATCATGTGTTGAAGCACATAGCGTCGTCAACCTGACGTCCGCCAGGTCGCGAGGTGGCGGCGTGCCCGCGCGATCTCGCGGCGCTGGCGCCTCTCCGACGGGTCCCGGCCCTTGTCGTACGCGTGCAGGAGCAGGACCACGCGCTCACCGTGGAACGTCACGAAGAGGCGGAGGAGGACCGGGCGGCGACCGCCCCGGTCGGCCCCGGGGCGGCGGGCGCCGTCAGGACCGGCCCTCCCACGGACCGCGTTCAGCGACTGGCGGATGCGGATCTCGTACAGGCCGTCGCCGAGCCCCGTGCACCAGGGCGTCCCCAGCAGGTCGATCCCGTGAGGCTCGACCACCTCGGTGATCACGGCGTCGACGACCGCCTGGACGTACGGGTCCGCCCGCCGGAACCACTTCTCGAACGGCGCCTCACCGGAGCGGTCGTCCCGCCAGACGTCGACCTGCCACCGCGGCGCGGCCTCCGGTCCCGGTGACCAGGTCCCACCGTCGGCGCCCCGGGACACGTCCTCACCCCACGGTGCGGGCGAGCGCGACGGGGCAGTCGGCCAGGTGGTCGTCGACGATCCCGCAGGCCTGCATGGCGGCGTAGGCCGTCGTCGGCCCGATGAACCGGAACCCCTGCCGCTTGAGCTCCTTGGCCAGCGCGGCGGACTCCGCGGTGGACGCCGGCACGTCGGCGAACGTGCGCGGGCGGGGCCGGGTGCCGGCGAGCGGAGCCGCGGACCAGAACAGCTCGTCGAGCCCCAGCCCGCGGTCGTGCAGGTCCAGCAGCGCCTGGGCGTTGGCGACGGCCGCCGTGATCTTCGCGTGGTTCCGGATGATGCCGGTGTCGGCCATGAGCCGCTCGACGTCGTGCTCGTCGTAGCCCGCGACGACGGCCGGGTCGAACCCCGCGAACGCCTCCCGGAACCCCTCGCGCCGGCGCAGGATCGTGATCCACGACAGGCCCGACTGGAACGCCTCGAGCGTCATCCGCTCGAACAGCTCGCGCTCGCCGTGCACGGGGACGCCCCACTCCTCGTCGTGGTAGCGCTCGTACAGGGGGTCGCCGTCGCCGAAGCAGCGGCGGCCGACGGGGCCGCTGGTCGTGGTGGTGGGGGCGTCGGTGGCGTCGCTGCTCGTCATGCCGACACTCTGCCGCAACGGCCCGACACCCGGCGGTGGTGGTCCCCAGGCCGCACCTCCGCGGGGCCTGTGGACGGTCGGACGACCTCCCACCACGATGTGGACACGGCTTGTCTGACACGTGAGACGGCGTAAGGTCGCTCGGGCGCTGGAGCACCGACCGTCCCGCGAGCCGACCCCGGAGCGCCCCGACGACCGCCGGTGGTCCGCGCCACCCGGACCGTCGAGGAGTCGTCACCGCATGTCTGCCACCACCGCCGCCACCAGCACGCCGCCGGGTGCGTCCCGGCCGCTCAACTCGCCCTCCCGCGTCATCGCGGCGAGCCTCGTGGGCACCACGATCGAGTTCTACGACTTCTACGTCTACGCGACGGCCGCGGTCCTCGTGTTCCCGAAGCTGTTCTTCCCGACCGGCAACGACACCACCGCGCTGCTCGCGTCGTTCGCGGTGTTCGGCGCCGCGATGGTCGCCCGCCCGGTCGGCGCCGTGTTCTTCGGCCACCTCGGGGACCGTCGCGGGCGCAAGACCACGCTGGTCTACTCGCTGCTGACGATGGGCATCGCGACCTTCCTCATCGGCGTGCTCCCCACGTTCGGCCACATCGGCATCGGCGCCACCGTCGCGCTGCTGGTGCTGCGGCTCGCCCAGGGCTTCGCGCTCGGCGGCGAGTGGTCCGGCGCCGCCCTGGTCGCCACCGAGAACGCGCCCGCCGGCAAGCGCGCCTGGTACGGGACGTTCCCGCAGCTCGGGGCGCCGCTCGGCTTCATCATCGCGAACGGCCTGTTCCTCGCGATCAACGGCCTGCTGGGCGAGGGGTCCGAGGCGTTCATGGCCTGGGGCTGGCGGATCCCGTTCCTGTTCTCGGCCGTCATGGTCGTCATCGGCCTGTGGGTGCGGCTGCGCCTGGTGGAGTCCGAGGCGTTCACGACCGCCGAGAAGAAGGGCCGGCTGACCAAGCTGCCCCTCGGCACGACGCTGCGGTTCCACTGGCGCGAGACCCTGCTCGGCACGTTCATCATGCTGGCGACCTACGTGCTGTTCTACCTGATGACGAACTTCACGCTGACCTACGGCACCCGCGCCGTCGCCCCGGAGGACGGCGAGCCCGGCGGCCTGGGCATCCCGTACGTGCACTTCGTGCTCATGCAGATCCTCGGGGTCGTGTTCTTCGGCGTCTTCACGCTGCTCTCCGGGCCGCTGGCCGACCGGATCGGACGCCGGCGGCTGCTCATCTGGGTGACCTCCGGGATCATCGCGTTCGGGCTGACGTTCGCGCTGTTCCTGCCGCTGCGCGAGGACCAGGTGTTCACCGGGGCGCTCGTGCAGGCGTTCCTCGTCCTCGGCTTCACGCTGATGGGCGCGACGTTCGGGCCGATGGGCGCGCTGCTGCCCGAGCTGTTCCCCACGAACGTCCGGTACACCGGCTCCGCGGTGGCCTACAACGTGTCGTCGATCCTCGGCGCCGCGCTCGCGCCGATCGTCGCGCTCGCCCTGTGGGGCCTGGCGGACGGCGGCACGTGGCTGGTCGGCCTGTACCTGTCGGGCGCCGCGGTGCTGACGCTCGTGGCGCTGCTCCTCACGCGGGAGACGAAGGACCAGGACTACACGCGGGCGTCGCACGAGGGCTGACGCGGCGGCCGCTCCGCCCCCGGCACGTGGGCCCGGGGCGGAGCCACCCTGCTGTCAGCACCGGTCGAACGACGTGCACCCTGCCGGCAGCTGCGGCTGGACGGGCAGCGCGTCGGCCGGGCCCTGCTCGAGGTAGGTCGACCGGTACCAGGTGTCGGCCGCGGTGCCCGGCCCGTCGTAGGACTCGGTGCGCTCCAGGAGCGTGCCCGAGTCCGGGTCGACGACGAGCCGGTGCACGCTGGTCCCGTCCCCGACGGCGAGCGTCTGCTCGAGCGCCACACCCGGGCGGCCCGCGGCGTCGGTGACGTCCCCCACCAGCCGCACGCCGTCGAGCTGCGACGCGATCTGCCACAGCGCGCCGCGCAGCGCGGGAGGGGCGGGGCTCTCCACCAGCAGGGACGTGATCTGGTCGAGCAGCAGGTTGTCGAGGGTGCGCGAGTTCTCGGGCTGGCCCTCGGTCAGCAGCTCCCGCAGCGCCACCGGGTCCGTCGGGAGCGCCTTCAGGCCGTCCCAGTCGACGGTCGCCCCCCCGACCGGGAACGACGCGGCCCCCGTGCCGACCGGGTCCGGGCCGAGGAGGTCGTCCTGGATCAGGCCGGGCTCCACGCGCGCGTTCCAGACCTCCCGGCGGTGCTCGGTCCCGGCCGGCCCCGGGTCCTGCCCGGCGCCCCGGCCGGCGTGGATCGACACGGTGTGCCAGTACGGCGCGTCCCCGACCTCGTCCGGCTGGGCCGCCGCGGCGGCGCCGGCGGCGACCAGGACCTCGGCCGCCTCGGCCTCGGGCGTGGTCCCGTCCAGCGCCAGGGGCACCAGGACCAGCGCGGCGGCGGCGGCCACGCCGGTGACGGTGAGCCCGAGGCGGCGGCGACGGGCACGGCGGCGGTGCAGGAGCACGACCGCCTGCGCGGTACGCGTGCGGTCGTCGAGCAGCGTCCGGGCGGCCGCGAGCACCGCGGGGTCGGGGTCGGTCGCGGCGGCGGTGCTGGTGAGCAGCGCGTCGAGGCTCATCGGCGTGTCTCCTGTCCGGTCGGTGCGAGGGTGGCGAGGGCGGCCTGAGCGCGGCTGCGGGCGCGGTGCAGGCGGCTGCGGGCCGCCACGGGGCTGATGCCCAGGGCGTCGGCGGCCTCGGCGGGCGTGAGCCCGTCCCAGGCGACGAGCAGGACGATCTGGCGGTCCTCGGAGCTGAGGGTGCCCAGGGCGGCGCGGAGCTCTCCTCGTCTGGCGACGGCGTCCACCCGGTCGTCCACGGCATCCCAGTCGACGTCGTCGGCCAGGGCGGGGGTCCACCCCGGCCGGCGCCGCAGGTGGGTGCGGACCGTGTTCGCCGCGATGCCGTAGAGCCACGGCAGCGCCGAGCCGCTGGGGTGCGGGTGCACGCGCAGCCGCGCCTCGACCGCGGCGAGGAACACCTCCCCCAGCAGGTCGTCGGCCGGTCCGCTCCCCACGCGGCGGCTGAGGTAGCGGTGCACCGCCACCGCGTGCCGCTCGTAGAGCACCCCCAGGATCTCGGGGTGGGTCCGGGCGCGGGCCAGCAGGTCGGCGTCGCTCTGTGCGTCCTCCATGCCCCTCCTATGCCCGCGGCGCGCTCAGCGTTGCAGAGGCGCACCACGGGCGCGGCGGCGTCGGCGAGGTCTGGCGGGTCGCCCGGGGGTGCCACGGCCGGGCGGCAGGCCGCCGCGCTCGGCTCAGCGCCCGCGCTCAGCCCAGCGCCGCGAGGGCCTTCCGGATCCGCTTCTCGCTCACCGGCACCGGCGTGCCGAGCTGCTGCGCGAACAGGCTGACCCGCAGCTCCTCGACCAGCCACCGGGCGTCCTCCAGCGCGGCGAGGTCCGCGGGCACCGGGGTCCGGGAGGTCACGCGGGCGCGGGTCTGGCCGAGCAGCTGCTCGAGGTCGCGCACCTGCCAGGCGAGCTGCTCGTCGCGGGCCGGGTTGGCGCCCGCCTTGTCGAGCCGGTGGGCGGCGGCACGCAGGTAGCGGGTGACGTGGGGCAACCGGTCGGCGCCGGTCTCGGCGACGAACCCGTCGTGCACGAGCGTCTCGGCCTGGGCCTGCACGTCGCGCACGGTGCCGAGCAGGGCGAGCGACCGCGTGCCGCGAACCGCCGCGTCGAGGTCCCGTGCCGCGCCGAGCACGGCGACGACGTCCCCGACGACGCGGTGGGCGGCGTCCTCCAGGCGGTCCCGGACGACCGCGCGGGCCTCGGCGTACGCCGCCGCGGTGCGGACGGACGTGGCGGGCCGGCCGGCGAGGTGCTCGGTGAGCAGGCGGTCGACGGCGGCGAGCTGCACGTCGGTGACGAGGGCCTCGGTGCTCGGGTAGGGGCTGGCGGCGAGCGCGAGCGCCTGCGCGCCGGTCCACCGGCTGGTGATCCGGGCGGTCGCCAGGCCGACGTCGCGCAGCAGCAGGCGGCGCAGCCCGGCGCGGTGCCGCAGCGCCTGCTCGCCGGCGTCGGCCAGCACCTCGACGCGGACGGTGGCGGCCGGGCCGCGGCCGTGCTCGACGAGCGCCGGGTAGCCGCGGACGGTGAGGCCGCTGGGGTCGGTGGTCTCGACGCGCTCGGGCAGCTCGCCGCCGGGCAGGCCGTCCGGCCACGTGGACAGGTCCCCGGCGTCGAACCCGGGCAGCGCGGCGGGGGCGGGGCGTCCGGCGGGGGGCGCTCCGGGTACGGGCGCGGCCGGCCGGGGTGCCGTCCGCCCGCGGTCGCGCCCGCCGCGGTCGCCGTCGCCGCGTGCCGCGTCGGCCATCGCGTCGCGCACCGCCGACCGCACCGCCGTGCTGACGGCGTCCTGCGTCCGGGCCGCGAGCCGGCGCTGCAGCACCGCGAGGTCCTTGCCCTCGTCGACGACCCGCCCCCGGTCGTCGACCACGCGGAACGTCATGCGCAGGTGCGGCGGCAGCCGGTCCTCGTCCACGGCGTCCTCGGGCACCTCCACGTCCCGCAGCGCCCGGACGGCCTGCCGGAACGTGGCCCGGAACGAGGGCGCCGCGTCCCCGGCGCGCACGGTGTCCGCCCAGGAGGCGGTGTGCGCGTCGAACCACGCGACGACGTCCCGCGCCACGTCCGGGGCGGGGACCAGCTGGACGCGCACCGGCTTGGGCAGCGCGCGGATCGTGGCGGTCACCAGCTCCTCGCGCAGGCCGGGCACCATCCAGTCGAACCCGTCGGGCTGCACGCGGGCGAGCGCCACGAGCGGCACGTGGACGGTCACGCCGTCCGCGTCGGTCCCGGGCTGGAACTGGTAGGTCAGCGGCAGCTCCAGGTCGCCCTGCGGCCACGTGGACGGGAACGACCCCTCGATGCCGGCGTCGGCGTCCTCGGTGACGAGCAGCTCGCGCGTGAACGTCAGCAGGTCGGGGTCCTGACGCCGGGCGCCCTTCCACCACTGGTCGAAGTGCCGCGCGGACACCACGTCGTCGGGGATCCGCTCGTCGTAGAAGTCGAACAGCGCGTCGTCGTCCACCACGAGCCCGCGCCGCCGCGACCGCGCCTCCAGGTCCTCCGCCTCGTCGAGCAGCCGGCGGTTCTCCGCGAAGAACGCGTGGTGCGTCGTCCAGTCGCCCTCGACCAGGGCGTGCCGGATGAACAGCTCGCGCGCGTGCTCGGCGTCCACCTTCCCGAACAGCACCCGCCGCCCGGTGACGATCGGGACGCCGTAGAGCATGACGCGCTCCAGGGCCATGGCGGCGCCCTGCTTGGAGGACCACGACGGCTCCGAGTACGACCGCTTCACCAGGTGCCCGGCGAGCTCCTCGGCCCACTCGGGCTGGATCCGCGCGGCGTCCCGCGCCCACAGCCGGGAGGTCTCGACGAGCTCGCCGGCCATCACCCACGCCGGCGGCTTCTTGGCGAGCGCCGAGCCGGGGAAGATCGCGAACCGCGCCCCCCGCGCGCCGAGGTACTCGTTGCGGCCGCGCCGGTCGGGTGCGCGCCCGCCGTCCCGGCCCCGGCCGCGCTGCGGGGCGCCGCCCGACAGGTCGGACGCCTCCTGCATCCCGATCTGCGACAGCAGGCCGGACAGCAGCGCCACGTGGATGCGGTCCGCGTCCCACTCCAGGCGCAGCGAGCCGCGCGCGGCGGTCGCCGGGTCCTCGTGGTCGGCCGACCCGGCGGACAGGTCGCGGTCGGTGCGGCGCGGGGGGTTCACGGTGATGCCGAGCGGCTTCGCGAGCTCCTTGAGCTGCGTCACCACGTCCTGCCACTCGCGCAGCCGCAGCCAGTTGAGGTACTCCGACCGGCACAGCCGCCGGAACGCCGAGCCCGACAGGTCGCGCTGCGCGTCGCGGACGTACTGCCACAGGTTGAGGTAGGTGAGGAAGTCCGACGTCGGGTCGGCGAACCGGGCGTGGGCCTGGTCCGCCTGGGCGCGCTGCTCGACGGGGCGCTCGCGCGGGTCCTGGATCGACAGCGCGGCGGCCACGACCATCACCTCGCGCGCGACGCCCCGCCGGCCGCCCTCGACGATCATGCGCGCCAGCCGCGGGTCCATCGGGAGCTGGGCGAGCGCCCGCCCGGTGTCCGTGAGGCGGGTGCCCGACGGCCCGGCCTCGAGCGCGCCGAGCTCCGTGAGCAGCTGCACGCCGTCGCGGACGGCCCGCACGTCCGGCGGGTCGACGAACGGGAACGACGCCACGTCGTCCGGCCCGGCCGCGACGCCGACCGCGATCATCTGCAGGATCACGGACGCCAGCGACGTCCGCAGGATCTCCGGCTCCGTGAACCGCGGGCGGGAGGCGTAGTCCTCCTCGGAGTACAGCCGGATCGCGATGCCGTCGGCGACGCGCCCGCAGCGCCCGGACCGCTGGTTCGCCGACGCCTGCGAGATCGGCTCGATGGGCAGCCGCTGCACCTTCGTGGCCTTGGAGTACCGCGAGATGCGGGCGGTCCCGGGGTCGACGACGTAGCGGATGCCGGGCACGGTCAGCGACGTCTCGGCGACGTTGGTGGCGAGCACGACGCGGCGGGTGCCGTGCGCCTGGAACACCCGGTGCTGCTCGGCGGCGGACAGCCGGCCGTACAGCGGCAGCAGCTCGACCGCGTCGGGGCGCCGCGCGTCCTGCACCCGCGGGCCGAGGTGCCCCCGCAGCGCCTCCTCGGCGTCGCGGATCTCGCGCTCGCCGGACAGGAACACCAGCACGTCGCCGGGCCCCTCGGCGGCGAGCTCGTCGACGGCCTCGCAGATCGCCGTCATGAGGTCGCGGTCCTCGTCCCTGGCGGCGTCCCTCGCCGCGGGCGCGGTACGCCGGGCCGGGGCGTCGTCCGGGTCGTCGGTGGGCCGGTCGGGGGACAGCGGCCGGTACCGGACCTCCACGGGGTAGGTGCGCCCGGTGACCTCGACGACCGGCGCGGGCGCGCCCTCGGGGTGCTCCGGCGTCGCCGGGCCGGCGAAGTGGGCCGCGAACCGCGCCGAGTCGATCGTCGCGGAGGTGATGACCACCTTGAGGTCCGGGCGCCGCGGCAGCAGCTGCGCGAGGTACCCGAGGACGAAGTCGATGTTCAGCGAGCGCTCGTGGGCCTCGTCGATGATGAGCGTGTCGTACTGGCGCAGCTCCGGGTCCCGCTGGATCTGCGCCAGCAGGATGCCGTCCGTCATCACCTTGACGAGCGTCCGGTCCGACGACTCGTCGGTGAACCGCACCTGGTAGCCGACCAGCTCGCCGATGGTCGTCCCCAGCTCGTCGGCGATGCGCTCCGCGACCGTGCGGGCGGCGATCCGCCGGGGCTGCGTGTGCCCGATCTGCCCGTCCCGGCCGCGCCCGAGCTCCAGCGCGATCTTCGGGAGCTGGGTGGTCTTCCCGGACCCGGTCTCGCCCGCGACGATCACGACCTGGTGGTCCCGGATCGCGGCGGCGATCTCGGAGCGCCGCGCCGAGACGGGGAGCTGCTCCGGGTAGGTGACCGGCGGCAGGACGACGGCGCGGCGAGCGTCCGCGAGGGCGGCGAGACGCCGTCCGCGGCCCGCACCGCCCCGGCGCCCGTGCGCGCCCGCGCCCCGGGGCCCGCCCGCCGGCTGCCGCTGGTCGGGACCCGCGGGCGCGCCGGCCGCTGCAGGTGCCGCGGGTGCTCCGGCCGCCGGGCGGCTCCCGCCGCGCCCCCGCCCGGGTCGCCGACCGCGCCGCCGGGGGGCGGGTGCGGGGGAGGCGGGGTCGGCGTCAGTCACGGCGCACCATTGTCACCGCTCGCGGCGGCCGGGCGCGATCCGATTCGCGCAGGGCGATCGGTGGGCGCGGCGGACGGAAAAGGCCTCGACCCCGTGCGGTGCGCCCGCCTAGGGTCGTCGCCATGTGGATCTGAGCGGCCCCGAGTCCCGTCCCTCGACTCGCGTCGGCCCGCGCCCGTCCGCGCGGCCGCGCCGCTGGTGGTGATCCCGTGCCGGTACCCGGCAGCTCCGTCCCCGCGTCCCCTGCGTCGTCCCGCACGCCCGTGCTGCGCGCCGTCGGCGTCTCCCGCGTGCTCGGCGACCGCCGCGTCCTCACGGACGTGAGCCTCTCCGTGGACCCCGGCCACCGCCTGGCCGTCGTCGGCGAGAACGGCGCGGGCAAGTCCACGCTGCTGCGGCTGCTCGCCGGCGCGGACCGCCCCGACGCCGGCACCGTGTCCCGGCCCGCCGACCTGGCGTACCTGCACCAGGAGCCGCCGTTCGGGCCGGGGGCGACCGTCCACGACGTGGTCGAGGACGCGCTCGCGGCGGTCCGCGCGCTCGGGGCCGACCTGGAGCGGACGGCGGCGGCGCTCGGCGACCCCGGCGCCGGCCCGGCGGCGGAGGCGGCGTACGACCTGGCGCTCGCCCGCGCGCAGGCCGCCGACGTCTGGGACGCCGACGCCCGGGCGCAGCGCGTGCTCGCGGGTCTCGGGCTCGGCGGCGTCGACCCGGACCGGCCCAGCGGCACGCTGTCCGGCGGCGAGCGGAGCCGGCTGGCGCTCGGGGCGGTGCTGGTCCGCCGCCCGGGCGCCGTGCTGCTGGACGAGCCGACGAACCACCTGGACGACGCGGCGGCCGAGTTCCTCGCGGCGGCCCTGGTGGAGCTGCCGGGCGCCGTGGTGCTCGCGAGCCACGACCGGGTGTTCCTCGACGAGGTCGGCACCGAGGTGCTCGACCTCGACCCGGTGCCCGGCGGCCCGCGCGTGGTCGGCGGGCGGTTCTCGGACTACCGGGAGGCCCAGCGGGTCGCCCGCCGGCAGTGGCAGGAGCGCTGGGAGGCCGAGCGCGAGGAGGTCGCGGCGCTGCGGGCGTCCCTCGCGGGTGACGGCTCGGCCCGCGCGGTCGCGCCCGGCCGGGCGATGACGGACCGGAACAAGATGGCCTACGGGCGCTACGGCGACCGGGTCGCGCACCAGGTGTCCCGCCGGGTGCGGGACGCCCGCCGCCGGCTGGACGAGATCGAGGCGGCGCCGGTGCGGCGGCCGCCGCGCGGGCTGGCGTTCCGGGGGACGCTCACGGCCGCGGCCCGCCGGGACGGGACGGTGCTGGCGGTGCGGGGCGCCGAGGTGCCCGGACGGCTGTCCGTCGGGGCGCTCGACGTGCACCGGGACACCGCGCTGCTCGTCACCGGACCGAACGGCTCCGGCAAGTCGACCCTGCTCCACCTGCTCGCGGGCGACCTCGTGCCGGAGCGCGGCTCGGTGCACCGCGCCCGCGGGGCCCGCGTGGCGCTGCTCGAGCAGGACGTGGGCCTCGCGGACGACCCGCGCACGCCCCGGGACGTCTACAGCCTGGTGGCGGAGGGCGTCGCCGGAGCCGTGCCGCTCGTCGAGCTCGGGCTGGTGGCGCCCCGGGACGCGGACCGTCCGCTGCGCGAGCTGTCGGTGGGGCAGCGGCGGCGGGTCGTGCTCGCGCTGCTCGTCGCGCAGGCCCCCGACGTGCTGCTGCTCGACGAGCCGACCAACCACATCTCCCTGGCGCTCGCGGACGAGCTGGCCGACGCCCTGCGGTCCGCGCCCGGGGCCGTGGTCGTGGCGTCCCACGACCGGTGGCTGCGCCGGACGTGGCACGGCACGACGGTGGGCGTCGAGGACGGCGGGCTCCGTGTCGGAGGACCCTCGTAGGGTGGCGGGCATGACGCAGAGCGACACCCCGGCCGGCGACGGCGCGGACGCGGCCCCCGCGACGGAGGGCGAGCGCCGCGCGGCGCAGGCGCTGGCCGACGCGGGCGTCCCGCACACCCTCGTGCGGCACGGGCGCGTCGGGTCGCTGGCCGAGGCGGCCGCGGCGCGCGGCGTCGAGCCGGCGGGGATCGTCAAGACGCTCGTCGTCCGCCGCGGCGACGACGACTTCCTGTTCGTCCTGGTGCCCGGCGACCGCGCGATCTCCTGGCCGAAGCTCCGGGCGCTGCTCGGCATCAGCCGGATGTCGATGCCGGACGCGGCGACGGCCCGGGACGTCACGGGCTACGAGCGCGGGACGATCACGCCGTTCGGGTCCCTGCGTGCCTGGCCGGTGGTCGCGGACGCGCGCGTGGCCGGCCGCACGGTCTCGATCGGCGGGGGCGGCCACGGGGTGGGCGCGACGCTCGACGGCGACGACCTGGTGCGGGTGCTCGGCGCGACCGTGGCGGACGTCACGGATCGCGCGCCGGAGGACCGCGGCTGACGGTTCCGCGGCGGCCCGGTCAAGTCCGGGTCAACCGTTGCCCCAGGGCGGGGAACTTTCCGCGCCCGTACGTGCGTTCACCTGGGCGTGGCCGCACGCGGAGCGGCCGGGACGGCCGCGTGGCGCCAGCGGGTGCGCCGCCGGCCCCGCCGGTGAATGATCTCCGCGGCCCCGACGACGAGAAGACGAGGACAGATGGACCTGACCGAGGATCCCACCGGCCCCCTGGGGGGCATCGGGGTGACAGCCGCGCACGGGCGCACGGTGGTCCGGCTGTGGGGGGAGGTCGACGGCGCCCTGCGCGCGGAGGCCAGCGCGTCGATGGCGCAGGCGCTGGCGAGCACCGCGCCCATCGTCGTCGACGCCTCCGGGGTGACGTTCATCGACTCGTCCGGCCTGGCGTTCGTGCTGCAGCTCCACCTGGCCGCCTCCGAGACGGGTCAGCGGCTCACGCTGCGCGACCCGGGGCGCGAGGTGCTGGAGAAGCTGGAGCTGCTCGGCATGTCGGGTGAGCTGGAGATCGAGGACCAGCCCGCCGTCGCCTGACGGGGAGGCGGCGACTCCTCCCCACCCCGCCGCCACGCCGTCCCTCCACAGGCGACGGGGTGCCTGGCGACCGGTGTGGGTGCCCGCGGCTACGTTCGACGCATGCGCCTGCTCCACACCTCCGACTGGCACCTCGGGCGGACCCTGCACGGGGTCGACCTGACGGCGCACCAGCAGGTGTTCCTCGACCACCTGGTCGAGGTGGTGCGCGACGAGCAGGTCGACGCCGTGCTCGTCGCGGGCGACGTCTACGACCGGGCGATCCCCCCGGTCGAGTCGGTCGCGCAGCTCTCCGCGGCGCTGGCCCGGCTCGCGGAGCACGCGGTCGTCGTGCTGACCCCGGGCAACCACGACTCCGCCGTCCGCCTGGGCTTCGGCTCGGACCTGCTGACCGAGCGCGTCCGCGTGGTGGCGCGGGCCGACCAGGTCGGTCGGCCCGTCGTGCTCCCGTCGCCGGACGGCGACGTGCTCGTCTACGGCCTGCCGTACCTCGACCCCGACGCCGCCCGCCGCACGCTCGCGCCCGGGGACGAGCCGCTCGCGCGGTCGCACGCGGCGGTGCTCGGCGCGGCGATGGACCGGGTGCGGGCCGACCTGGCCGCGCGCACCGCCGACGCCCTGGCCGCGGGCCGCACCGCGCCGCGCTCGGTGGTGCTGGCGCACGCCTTCGTCGTCGGGGGTGCCGCCAGCGAGTCCGAGCGGGACATCCGCGTCGGGGGCGTCGACCACGCGCCCACGGCGGTGTTCGACGGAGTCGACTACGTCGCGCTCGGGCACCTGCACGGCCCGCAGCGGGTGGGGGACGCGGACGCCCGCACGGTGCTGCGGTACGCCGGGTCGCCGCTGGCGTACTCGTTCTCGGAGGCACGCCACACCAAGTCGACCGCGCTGGTGGACCTCGCGCCCGAGGGGCCGGTGCGGGTGCGCCTGGTCCCGGCCCCGGTGCCGCGCCGGCTCGCGGACGTCACCGGCACGCTCGCGGACCTGCTCGGCGAGGCGGGCGAGCCCCACGTGGACGACTGGGTGCGCGTCACGGTCACGGACGACCACCGGCCGGCCGACCTCTACGCCCGCGTGCGCGGCCGGTTCCCGCACGCCCTCGTCGTGCAGCACCGTCCGCCCGCGCGCGCCGCGGCGGGCACGGCGGGCGAGGTGACGGCGGCCAGGGACCCGCTCGAGGTCGCAGCCGAGTTCGTGGCGCACGTGACGGGCGCGCCGCCGACCGGCGCCGAGGCTGCCGTGCTGCGGCGCGCGTACGAGGACGCGGTCGCGGCGGAGCGGAGCGCCTGATGCGGCTGCACACCCTCACGCTGCAGGCCGTCGGACCGTTCGCCGGTCGGCACACGGTTGACTTCGCCGCCCTGTCCGCGGGCGGGCTGTTCCTGCTGGAGGGCCCCACCGGCGCCGGCAAGTCGACCGTCATCGACGCCGTCGTGTTCGCGCTGTACGGCAAGGTCGCCTCCGCCGCCGCGAGCGAGGACCGGCTCCGCTCCGCGTTCGCGGCGGAGGACGTCGAGACGGTGGTCGACCTGGTGCTCGAGACCGGGGCGGGCGTCTACCGCGTGCGGCGCACTCCCGCGTACGACCGGCCGAAGCGCCGCGGCTCCGGCACCGTGCGCCAGCAGGCGACGGTCAAGCTCTGGCGGCTGACGGCGGTGCCGGCCTCGGGCGTGCCGGACGACGCGGACGGGGAGCTCCTGTCGACCCGGCTGGACGAGGCCGGGGCCGAGCTCGCGCGGGTGGTCGGCCTCGACCGCGCGCAGTTCGTCCAGACCATGGTGCTGCCGCAGGGCGAGTTCGCGGCGTTCCTGCGGGCCGACCCCGAGCAGCGCCGCGGCCTCCTGCAGCGGATCTTCGGCACGGAGGTCTACGACCGCCTGCAGCAGCGCCTCCAGGAGCTCGGGCGCGAGGCCTCCCGGGCCGTCGCGGACGCGCGCGCCCGGGTCCAGGAGTCCGCCGCCCGGTTCGCGGGTGCGTCCGGCGCGGACGACGAGGGCGTCGCCGACCTGCGCACCGCGGCCGCGGAGGACCCGGCGGCGGTGTCCGCGCTGGTGGCGGAGCGGCTGGACGTGCTCCGCGCGGGAGCCGCGGCCGCGGAGGAGGCCGCCCGGTCCGCCGGCAGGCGCGCGGCGACCGTCCGTGCCGCCACCGACGAGGCGGCGCGGCGGCTGCGGCTCGTCCGGCGCCGTACCTCGCTGGAGGTCGAGCAGGAGCGGCTCGCCGCCGCGGCCGGCCGGCACGCGGAGGACCTGCAGCGGCTCGACCGGGCCCGCCGCGCGGCGGTCGTGCGGCCGGCGCTGCGCGGGCTCGACGAGGCCCGGGCGGCGTCCGCGGGCGCCGAGAAGGAGCTGCGCGCCGCGCTCGACGCCGCACCGGAGGGGCTGGCGCCCGCGGACACCGATGTCGCCCTGGCCGACGCCACGCTGCCGGACTCCCTCGCCACGGAGCGCGACGCCGGGGCCGCGGTCGTCGCGACGCTGCGGCGGGTCGTCGCCCTGGAGGACGGGCTGCCGGCCCGCCGCCGGGAGCTCGACCGCCTGCGCGAGCGCCAGGCGGCGCGCGAGCAGGCGATCGCCGATGCCGACGACGTGCTCGCCGCCCGTCCGGCCGAACGGGAGGCGCTGCTCGTCGAGCTGGACGACGCGACCGCGCTCGCCGCGACCGAGCCCGCGCGCGCCCGTGACGTCGCGGACGCCGAGGCGGTGCTCGCCGCCGTGCGCGACCTGCGGGCGGCCGAGGGGGAGCTCGCGGAGGCGACCCGGCAGCGCGCGGGCGCAGCCGCCGTGGCCGGGGTCGCGGTCCAGGAGGAGGCGCGCCTGCGGACCGCCCGGCTCGAGGGCTTCGCCGGCGAGCTCGCCGCCGGGCTCACGGACGGCGAGCCGTGCCCGGTGTGCGGCGCGGCGGAGCACCCCCGACCCGCGCCGCTCGGCGCGGACCACGTGCGCGAGGAGGACGTCGCCGCCGCGGAGGAGCGCCGCCGGGCCGCGGAGGCGGATGTGCGGGAGCGCGACGCGGCCGTCGTCGCGCTGACCGAGCGCTGCGCGGCGCTGCGGGAGCGGGTCGGCGCCACGACCTCCCTGCGGGACCTCGCGGCGCTGCAGCGGCACGCGGAGGACGAGGTCGGGCGCCGTCGAACCCTCCTCGCGGAGGCGCGCGCCGCCGCCGGGACGCGCGACCGGCTCCGGGATGCCCTGGCCGACCACGACCGTGTCACCGAGGAGCTGCGCGCGGGCCGGTCCCGCCTCGCCGACGAGCTCGCGGAGGCGGCGCACGCGCTCACCCGTGCGCAGGAGGAGCTCGACCGGGACACCGCCGAGGTCGCGGAGGCCCGCGCCGGCCACCCGACGGTCGTCGCGCGGCAGGGAGCGGAGCAGGCGCGCGTCGACGCCGCGGACGCCGTGCGCGACGCCCTGGCACGGCACGCCCAGGCGCGCCGGGTCGCGGCGGACCGCGAGGCGGAGCTCCGCCTGCTGCTCGCGGAGCACGGGTTCGTGGCCGCCGCGGGGTCGGCTGCGAGGCCGGGGTCGGCTGCCGGGGCGACCGCGGAGGACGTGGCCCGCGCGGCCGTCGCCGCCTCGGGGGACGTCGCGGCGGTCGAGCGGGCCGTCGAGGCGCACCGCACCGCCGTCGCGCTCGTCGAGGAGGGGTTGCGCGACCCCGAGCTCGCCGACCTCGGGGACGAGGGGCCGGACGCGCTGGCGATCCGGCTGGCGGAGCTCGAGTCCGCCCTCGCGGAGGCGCTCGCGACGGCCGACGCGGCCGGTGCCGCCCACGGGTCGGTCCGCGACCGCCTCGACCGCGCCACCGAGGCGGCCGACCGTGTCACCGAGGGGGTCGCGTCCCTGTCGGCCGCGGAGCGCGACGCCGCTCCCGTGCTGCGGATGGCCCGCCTCGCCGGTGGCACCGACGCCGACAACGCCGCCGCCCTCTCCCTCGCCACGTACGTGCTGGTCCGCCGGTTCGAGGACGTCGTGGCCGCGGCCAACGAGCGGCTCCGCGAGATGTCCGACGGTCGCTACGAGCTGGAGCGGTCCGACGAGCGGGAGGACGTCCGCAGCCGCCGCACCGGCCTCGCGATGCGCGTCGTCGACCACACCACGGGGTCGGCCCGGGACCCGCGGACGCTGTCGGGCGGCGAGACGTTCTACGTCTCGCTGTGCCTCGCGCTCGGCATGGCGGACGTCGTCACGGCCGAGGCCGGGGGGGTCGAGCTCGGCACCCTGTTCATCGACGAGGGCTTCGGCACCCTCGACCCGCACACGCTCGACGCCGTCCTCGCCGAGCTCGGCAGGCTGCGTGCCGGCGGCCGGGTCGTCGGCGTCGTGTCGCACGTGGAGACCCTCAAGCAGGCGGTGGCCGAACGGATCGAGGTGCGCCGCCGACCCGACGGCTCGAGCACGCTCACGGTCGTCGCGGGCTGAGCCGCCCGGCCGTGCCGTCGGTCCCCGGGGCGGCGCGGCGCCCGGGACGGTGCGGCGGGGCTGTCCACGGCCCCGCCGCACCGGTCGTCGGTCACCACGTCCAGCCGCGGGCCGCCAGCTCGACCTCCTCGCGCATCCGCTCCCACGGGTCGCCCTTCGCGCGCGGGAGCACCTCGACCCCCGCCAGCCGGCACGCGTCCGCGAGCAGGGCGTCGTACGCGAGCTGGCTCGCGATGATCCGCTCCGCGCGCGCCCAGGCGTGCGGGTCGGCCTCCAGCCGCTGCAGGTGCTGCGTCACGATGCCCAGCCGCAGCTGCACGTGCAGCGCGTCGAACGGGTCCGGGGGCGGCACCGCGCGCCCGTGCCGGACCCGCGCGGCGACCCGGTCGAGCTGTCCGGCGATGCCCGCCCGCAGGCGCGCCTGCACCGCCCGCCGCCGGGGCGACGGCTCGCCGCCGGGCACGAGCGCGAGCACGACGACGAACGCCAGCGACGGCGCGAGCAACCAGAACAGCAGGGACCACGGCATCGGAGCACCCCGCCCACCAGCCTAGGCGTCCGCTGTGACGTGCGCCACACTGTGTCCGGGGTCGGTCGCGCCCGCGGGGCGGGCCACCGCGGCACGCGGCGCGGGCCCTCCGACCCAGTCCCCGCACCCTCCTGACCTGCACACTCAGGGTCGCGGCCCCGATCTCCCGGGGGTCGGTCAGGGGTGGACCAGGGTGGTCCCGGATGCCCCCCGCACCACCACCCGGGCCACGATCGTCCTGCTGACATCCGACACACAGGAACTGGAGATCATGACTTCCACCGACGCCACGCCGATCGCGAGTGCCCGCGGTCTGGTGAAGACCTACGGATCGGGCGACACCGCCGTGCACGCCCTCGCGGGCGTCGACGTGGACTTCGCCCGGGGCGAGCTCACGGCGATCATGGGGCCGTCCGGCTCCGGCAAGTCCACCCTCATGCACTGCATGGCCGGCCTGGACCGCGCGAACGCGGGCTCGGTCGTCGTCGACGGCCTCGAGGTCAGCGCGATGAACGAGCGCCAGCTCACCCGCCTGCGCCGCGACCGGCTCGGGTTCGTGTTCCAGGCGTTCAACCTGGTGCCGACGCTCACGGCCCTCGAGAACATCACGCTGCCGCTCGACATCGCCCGCCGCCCGGTCGACCGTGCGCACCTCGACGCGGTCGTGCAGGCCGTGGGCCTCGCGGACCGCCTGGACCACAAGCCCACCGAGCTCTCCGGCGGCCAGCAGCAGCGCGTCGCCTGCGCGCGCGCCCTCGTCTCCCGCCCGGCGG
>NZ_JBCLVN010000013.1:0-80664 GCF_039548315.1 Cellulomonas olei | reverse complement strand
GCCCTCGAGAACATCACGCTGCCGCTCGACATCGCCCGCCGCCCGGTCGACCGTGCGCACCTCGACGCGGTCGTGCAGGCCGTGGGCCTCGCGGACCGCCTGGACCACAAGCCCACCGAGCTCTCCGGCGGCCAGCAGCAGCGCGTCGCCTGCGCGCGCGCCCTCGTCTCCCGCCCGGCGGTGGTGTTCGCGGACGAGCCGACCGGCAACCTCGACTCCACGTCCTCCGGCGAGGTCCTCGGGTTCCTGCGCCGCTCGGTCGACGGCCTCGGGCAGTCCGTCGTCATGGTCACGCACGACCCGACGGCCGCGTCCTACGCGCACCGGGTGCTGTTCCTCGCGGACGGCCGGCTCGTCGGGGAGCTCACCGACCCGACGCCGGAGTCCGTCCTCGCCACGCTCACGTCGCTGCGGCCGGCCCCCGCCGCCGCGGGTGTCGCCGACGGGGTGCGCTGATGGGCCGGGTCGCGCTGAGAGGCATCCGCGCGCACCTCGTCCGGTTCCTGCTGTCCCTGCTCGCGGTCGCGCTGGGCGTGGCCTTCGTGGCCGGGACCTTCTCGCTGCGCGAGATGATGTCCTCCACCTTCGACGGGATCGTGGACGCCGCCGCGCCGGGCGACGCGTACGTGCGGGTCCCGCCCGCCGAGGGCGCGTCGGTGACGGACGGCTCGTCCGTCGGCGCCGGGGTGCCCCGCGAGCTCGCGACCGAGATCGCGGACCTGGACGGCGTCGCGCACGCGATCCCGGAGATCCAGGGCTCCATCGTCCTGGTCGGCTCCGACGGCACGGCCGTGCAGAGCACGCAGGCGCCGAGCTTCGCGTTCCCCTACGTCACCGACGACCCGTCGATCGACATGGTCGAGGGTCGCGGGCCGGAGCGGGCCGGCGAGGTCGCCCTGGAGACCAACACCCTGGAGTCCTCGGGCTTCGACGTGGGCGACTCGACGACCGCCGTGATCGCCGGGCAGGTCACCGACGTGACGATCGTCGGCTCGTTCGACCTCGGCGGCCCGATGGCCGGCGCGACGATCGTCGTGGTGGACCCCGACACCGGCTACGGGCTGTTCGCCCCGGACGGCAACGTCAACGACATCGCCGTCTACGCGGCGGACGGCACCACGCCGGATGACCTCGTCGCCGAGGTGCGGCAGGTCGTCCCGTCGGGCCTCGAGGCCGTGTCCGGCCAGCAGCTGCGCGACGAGAACAAGGCCGAGATCGGGGAGATGCTCGGCTTCGTCACGACGTTCCTGCTCGTGTTCGCCGGCATCGCGCTGTTCGTCGGCGCGTTCATCATCTCCAACACGTTCGCGATGTCCGTCCGCCAGCGCATGCGGGAGTTCGCGCTGCTGCGCGCGGTCGGCGCCTCGCCCCTGCAGGTGTTCGCGTCGATCCTCGTGCAGGCGGCCGTCGTCGGCCTGCTCGGGTCGGCGGTCGGCGTCGCCGGGGGCCTGGGGCTCGTGCAGGTGCTCAAGGTCGGCCTCGAGGCGGTCGGCATGGACCTCGCGGGGGAGATCCCGGTCGACGGCGCCACCATCGGCGTCTCGCTGGTGGTCGGCACCGTGGTCAGCGTGCTGGCCGCGGCGGTGCCGGCCCGGCGCGCGGCGCTCGTGCCGCCCGTGGAGGCGATGCGTGACGACGTGACGGTGCCCGAGCGCTCCATGCGGGTCCGCGCGGTGATCGGCACCGTCCTCACGGCGCTCGGTGTGGCCGGTGTCGTCACCGCCATGGTGCGGCCGGAGTCCGACGCCGCGGGCACCGTGCTCGGGGTCGGCGCCGCCGCGGTGCTCCTCGGGGTGCTCATGCTCGCGCCGTCCCTCGCCCGGTGGGTCGTCGGCGCACTGGCCTGGCCGTTCGTCCGCCTGCTGCGCCCCGTGGGCCGGCTCGCGCGCGGGAACGTCGTCCGCAACCCGCGGCGCACCGCCAACACCGCGGGCGCCCTCATGGTCGGCATGGCGCTCGTCGGCGGGGTGTCGGTGATCGCGGTGTCGACGCAGGAGTCCGTCGCCGGCGTGGTCGAGTCGCAGCTCCACGGCGACCTGGTGCTGCAGTCGGCGACGCGCGAGGTGCCGGCGGGCGCGGTCGCGGACGTCGAGGCGCTGCCGGAGGTCGGGACCGCCGACCCGTTCGCCTTCGCCCCGCTGCCCGTCGGGGAGCAGGGCGGCGACGACGAGGCCGTCGTGTACGTCGCGGGCCTCGCGGCCGACCTGTTCGACCGGGCCATCGACGTCGAGACCGTGGACGGGGACGTCTCCGCCGCGCTCGCGGACGGCGGCGCCATCGTCAAGGAGTCCGACGCCGAGACGCACGGCTGGCAGGTGGGCGGCACGCTCACGGTGCAGGGGCTCACCGGCGACCGCGACGTCCGCGTCGGGGCCGTGTTCTCGAGCAACGTCGTCGGCGCCCCGGTGGTGGTGCCCACGGCCGTGCTCGACGACCTCGTGCCGGCGGAGCAGCAGAGCATCGACACGGTGCTCGTCGACGCGGCGCCGGGCGTCGGCGTCGCCGAGCTGCAGGACGCGGTCGCCGCGGCCGTCTCGCCCTACGTGGTCGTCTCGGTGATGACGCAGGACGAGTTCGTGTCGACCCTCGCCGACCAGGTGAACCAGGTGCTGGTCATCCTGTACGCGCTGCTCGGCCTGTCGGTCGTGATCGCGGTGCTCGGCATCGTCAACACGCTCGCCCTGTCGGTCATCGAGCGGACGCGGGAGATCGGCCTGCTCCGCGCGGTCGGGCTCGGGCGGCTGCAGCTCGCCGGGACCGTGACGGTCGAGTCGGTGCTCACGGCGGTGTTCGGGACGGTCGTCGGGCTCGGGGTCGGGGTCGCCCTGGCCTCCGCGCTGCCGACCGTCTACGCGAGCGACGGGCTCTCCGAGCTCGTCATCCCGTGGGGCAACCTGCTGGGGATGCTCGCGCTGGCCGTGGTGGTCGGGGTGCTGGCCGCGCTGTGGCCCGCGACCCGGGCCGCCCGCATGAAGGTGCTGGACGCCGTCAGCTACGAGTGAGGACCCACCCGTCCGGGCCGGCCAGCGCGTCGGCCCGGGCGGGCCCCCACGTGCCCGGGGCGTACGGCTCCGGCTCCGGGCGGTCCGGGCCCAGCAGCGGCGCGAACGCCTCCCACGCCGCGCGCAGCCCCTGCGGCGTCGTGAACAGCGTGCGGTCCCCGGCCAGCACGTCGTGCAGCAGCGACGCGTACGGCGGCAGCGGCTCGCCCGGCGAGACGTCGTCCAGCGACAGCGAGGCGGTGCCGGTCGCGAGCCGGAGCTCGGCGCCGGGCTGCTTCACCGTCGTCGTCACGTCGATCGCCCCGTCCCCCGACAGCGACAGGCTGATCCGGCCGGGGCCCGTCGGCTCGCCGAAGAGCTCGTCCGGGGTCCGCAGCACGAGCGTCACCCGCTGGGCGGAGACCGCCATCCGCTTGCCGGTGCGCAGCAGGAACGGCACCCCGCGCCAGCGGTCGTTGTCGACCCACAGGCGTGCGGCCACGAACGTGTCGGTCCGGGAGCCCTCCGCCACGCCGTCGACGTCCCGGTAGCCCTCGAACTGCCCGAGCACGACGTCCCGGACGGGGTCGAGCGGCCGGAAGCAGCCGATGACGTGCTCGCGCGCCGTCGCGAGATGCGCGGCGTCCATCCGCGCGGGCGGCTCCATCGCGACCTCGGCGGCGACCTGGAACAGGTGCGTCACGAGCATGTCGAGGGCCGCGCCGGTCTCGTCGTAGAAGTCCACGCGGTCGGTGACGTCCAGCGTCTCCGGCACGTCGACCTGCACCTCGGCGACGTGCTGCCGGTTCCAGACGCCCCCGAACAGCTCGTTCGCGAACCGCAGCACGTGCAGGTTCTGGGTCGCCTCCTTGCCGAGGAAGTGGTCGATCCGGAACACCTGGTCCTCGTCGAGCACCTCGTGCACCAGGGCGTCCAGCTCGTCGAACGACTCCGGCGACGTGCCGTACGGCTTCTCGTAGACCACGCGGGCGCCGTCGGCGAGGTCGTGCTGCCGCAGCCCGCGCGTGATCGGCGCGAACGACGACGGCGGGACCGCCAGGTAGTGCACGACGACCACCTCGCCGTCGTCCCCGGCGAGCTCGCGGCGGGCCTCGCCGATGGCGTCCACCAGGTCGCCCGGGTCGTCCTCGTCGAACGTGGTGGCGTACCGCACGTGGTCGTCGAGCAGCCCGGCGTGGCCGTCGTCGCCGTGCTCCGCGAGCGACTCGTGCACCAGCGCGGGCAGGTCCACCTCGTCGGTCGGGCGGCGACCGGTGCCGAGCAGCAGCCACCGCTCCGGGAGCAGGCCGCGCTGCGCGAGCTCGGCCAGGCCGGGGTAGACCATGCGGCGCGCGAGATCGCCCCGTGCGCCGTGGAGGACCAGGAGGACGGGTCGCGACGTCACCGGCGCCGCCTCAGAGCGCCGGCGGGTCGGGACGCTCCGTGTGGTGCCGGGGCGGTTCCTCCCCGGTGTCGCGCTTCTGCTTCTCGAGCAGCTCCCGCGCCTTCCCGGCCGCGCGGTCGACCTTCGCGTCGGTCGAGTCCGACGTGCGCGACTTCACCGCGTCGGCGGCCTTGTCGATGGCGCCCGCGATCTTGTCCTCGTTGCCGGCCACGGCCCGCTTGGCCTTGTCGACGAAGTCCCCGATGCCCATGCGTCCGCTCCCGTCGCTCCGCTGCCCCTGCCCCACCGAGTCAAGGCGGAGGCACGGGACCCCGCAACCGGACGCGGGATCCCCGCGCGCACGCAGGGGGGCCTCGTAGGCTCGGGGCCGTGCAGACCACCCCCGTCCGGCGTCGCCGGCGCATCGGCTGCGTCGTCGGCCTCGTCCTGGCCCTGGCGCTGCTGGTCGGCGGCACGCTGCTCGCGGACCGCGTGACGCGCGGCGTCGCGGAGGACGTGGCGGCCGACGCGGTGCGGCAGAAGACCTCCGCCACCGACGTGCACGTCACCGTCGAGGGCTTCCCGTTCCTCACCCAGCTGGCCCGCGGTGCGCTCGACGACGTGCGCGTGCGCGCGGCCACCGCGACGCTGCGCGGGCTCGACGTGACCGACCTGCGGATCACGGCCGCGGGCGTGGCCGTGCGGGAGCCGCGGGGCGCCGAGCACGTGCGCGCCACCGCCACCGTCCCGACTGCGGCGCTCGCGGAGCTGCTGCGCGAGCGCACCGGCTGGGACCTGGCGCTGCGCGTCGACGGCGACCGGCTCGTCGCGGAGGGCGAGGCGGCGGGCGTCCCCGCGGCGGTCACGTTGACGCTCGCCGCCGCGGGGGCCGACGGGGTCACCGCCGCGATCGAGTCGGCGACGCTCGGCGGGCTGACGATCGACGCGGGCGTGCTGCCCGACGGGCTGGCCTCCCGGATCACCGAGCTGCGCCTCACGGACCAGCTCCCGGCCGGCGCCCGGGTCACCGCCGCGACCGTGCAGGCCGACGGCGTGCACCTCGCCGTCGAGCTGGACGACCTCACGCTCGACGAGCTGTGACCGCCGTGCTCGACGACCTGGGGGCGCTGCCCGGCGAGATCTGGGACCGTGCGACCACCGTGCAGCCGGCGCCCGGCCTGCCGGTGCTGCTCGGCACGCTGGGCGTGGCGCTGCTGTGCTTGGCGGTGCCGACCCTGTGGCACCTGTCGCGGCACCTGCTGACGATCGTGCACGAGGCCGCGCACGCCCTGGTCGCCGTCCTGTCCGGGCGGCGGCTCTCCGGGATGCGCGTGCACTCCGACACCTCCGGGCTGACCGTCTCCGTGGGGCGCGCCCGCGGGCCGGGGATGGTCGCGACCGCCTTCGCCGGGTACGTCGGGCCCGCGGTGCTCGGGCTGGCCGCCTCGTGGGTGCTCGGGCGCGGCTACGCCGTCGGGCTGCTGTGGGGCCTGGTGGTGGCCCTCGCCCTCGTGCTCGTGCAGATCCGCAACTGGTACGGCCTGTGGGCGGTGCTGGTCACGGGCGTGGCCCTGGTCGGCGTGACGTGGTGGGGGACGCCGGCGGTGCAGGTCGCCGTGGCGTACGCCGTGACGTGGTTCCTGCTGCTCGGGGCGCCGCGGGCGGTGCTGGAGATGCAGGCGCAGCGGCGGCGCGGTCGCGGGCGGGGGACCTCCGACGCGGACGCGCTGGCCCGGCTGACGCCGCTGCCGGGCGGGTTCTGGGTGGGCGCGTTCCTGGTGGTGTGCGTCGGCGCCCTCGTGCTCGGGGGGTCCTGGATCCTGCAGCGACCGCTGCTCTGAGCCCCGCTCAGTCCGCGACCACGCAGCCGTCGAGGGTGCGGTCGATCGCGTCGTGCTCGGCGCGCGTGACCCACAGCCCGTACGCCGCCTTCACCCGCACCTGCCGGGCCACGTACGCGCAGCGGTAGCCGGTGCTCGGCGGCAGCCACGTCGCGGCGTCGCCGTCCCCCTTGGCGCCGTTGGTGGGGCCGTCCACGGCGAGCAGGTTGGCGGGGTCGTTCGCGAACTGCCGGCGCCGCTCGGCGTCCCACTGCTGGGCGCCCTTCTGCCAGGCGTCCGAGAGGGCGACGACGTGGTCGATCTGCACGTCCGCGCTCCGGGGCCCGCGCTCGAACGCGACCGTGGCCCCGCTGTACGGGTCGGTCAGCGTCCCGGACAGCACCACGCAGTCGTGCGTCCCGGGCTCGAACGTCACGTCCGTCAGGTCCCGTGCGAGCACGTCGTTGCGGGTGTCGCACCCGTTGCGGTCCACGTCCGCCCACGCGGGGCCGAACCGGTCCCGGTCGTAGCCGGTGCGGGGCGCTCGGCCCTTCACCGGCAGCGCGTCGAGCTCCGTCCGGGCACGCTCCAGGTCCTGCTGCGTGACCGGGAACCTGCCGGCGTCCTGCGCCTGCGACCACGCCGGGACGCCCGCGCCGAGGGCCACCGCGACGACGAGGACGAGCCAGGCCCAGCCCAGGTGCCTCCCGCCGCGAGGTCCGTGTCCGCGTCGTGCGCGCGGGGCGCGGCGCGCCGGGGGTCGTGGAAGCCGGGTGGGGGAGGGTGTCACGGCGGAACGGTCGCACACCGCACCCACACGGCACCCGCCCGCGACCTGCCCGTCCGCGACGCCCGCCACGACGGAGGGTTCCCTAGCGTGACCCGCGGAGGTGCCATGACCCGCCCCGCTGCGCCCGACACACCGGCGACGCCCGACACACGGGCGACGCCCGACACACAGGCGACGCCCGACACACGGGCGACACCCGCTGCCCCCGCGGCACCGGCCACGCCCGCTGCGCCGGCCACGCCCGCTGCGCCGGCCACCCGCGCCGGGCCGACCACCCGCACCGCGCCGGTCACCCCCGCCGCACCCGAGGCGCCCGGTGGACCCGCCGCACCCCCGGCCCCGCACGCCGCCGGTCGCGGTGGCCGGCGCGGCCCCGCGCTCGCCGTCGGGCCCGTGGTCGCCGCGGGTCTCGTGACGGCTCGGGTGGGCTCCGGCGCCGCGGCCGACGTGCTGGGCGACGCCCTGTACGCGGTGCTCGTGCTGCTGCTGGTGTCGGTCGCCGCTCCCCGGTGGACGCTGCGGCGCCGTGCGGTCGCGGCGGTCGTGCTCTGCTGGGTCGTCGAGGCGGCGCAGGCGACGGGTGGCCCGGCGCTGCTCGTCGACCGGTGGCCGCCGGCGACGTTCGTCCTGGGGACCACGTTCGCGTGGCGGGACCTGGCCGCGTACGCCGCGGGCGTGGGGCTGGCGGTGCTCGTCATGGCGGTGTCCTCCAGGGGTGGTCGGGCCGCGGCACGCCGATCCTGACCCGCACGGCGTGACGTCGGCGCGGCGCGGCCGCCCGGACGGGGGACCGTGCACGCCCCGACACCTGGGGAGGAGTCGGCGACCGCTGCGCGACCTGCGCGCCGTGGCGTCCACCGGCCCGGGGCTCACCGCCCCGGCGCGCCGTCACCGTGCGGAGGACGGCCCGCTCCACCCGCGACCCCGGGCCGGAGCGGCAGCGGTTCGACCTCCGGCCGCGGGTCGGTCGCCAGCCGCGCGTGCGTCTCCACGTCGAAGCGCTCGCTGCCGTAGCGCAGCTTCGCCCGCTCCACCCCCTCGGCGACGAACCCGGCCCGGGTCGCCACCCGGCAGGACGCGGGGTTGTTCGTGCGGTGGCCCAGCTCGAGGCGGAACAGCCCCAGGTCGTCCAGGGCCCACCGTGCCACCGCCTCCAGCGCCCGGGTGGCGAGGCCGCGGCCGCGGTGCTCCGGGGCGAGCCAGTACGACACCCACGCGGTGTCGTGGACGTGGTCGAGGGCGCTGAGACCGACGTCGCCGACCGCGACGTCGTCCACGGTCACCGCGAGGTGGTGGCCCCCGGGGCCGGTGGCGGCCAGGCGCGTCGCGATGAGGTCGGCGCAGTCCGCGACGTCGGGCAGCTCCGCGCCGCCGAGCTGGCGGCTGAGCGACGGGTCGGCTGCCACCGCGTCGTGCAGCGCGGACGCGTCGGTCGGGCGCCAGACGCGCAGCAGGGGGGTCACCGCCCCCATGGTTCCACCCCGGTGGCGCCCGCTCCCCCTCCGCGTCAGCGCAGCAGCCAGGTCGGCGACCGCAGGTACCGCTCCGCGACGAGCACCGACCCCGCGGGCTGCTCGGCCCGCAGCGCGCCGGACGGCCCGCCCCGGGGGTCGGTGGCGGTGCGGCCGAGCACCTGGAGCCGGCGCAGCATGGACAGCGCGCACGCCGTCCGCTCGTCCGCGCTGGTCAGCGGGCGGACCTCCTGGTAGCCCGCGGCCCACGCCTGGGCGCGCTCGGGGGCGTCGGGCAGGTGCTCGACGCCGGTGAGGGCGGCGGCGAGGTCGAGCACGAACCAGGAGAAGCCGGAGTCGTCGAAGTCGATGACGGTCAGGTCGTCCCCGTCGAGCAGGACGTTGCCGGGGCGCAGGTCGGCGTGGACCAGCCCCCAGGCGTCGGGCGCGCGCGAGGCGTCGTGGAGCGCGTCGAGCGCCGCGTCGCGGGCCCGGGCCAGCAGGGCGAGGTGGGCGGGGGGCAGGCAGGCGGCCTCCCAGGCACCCCACCGGCTGCCGGGCCCGACCAGGTCCGCCGGCTCCCACGCCGGGCGCA
Source organism: Cellulomonas olei (assembly GCF_039548315.1). Lineage (NCBI taxonomy): Bacteria > Bacillati > Actinomycetota > Actinomycetes > Micrococcales > Cellulomonadaceae > Cellulomonas > Cellulomonas olei. The sequence continues at coordinate 71,643 of NZ_JBCLVN010000013.1, read as the reverse complement.
CGAAGCCGCGCGGTCGGGCGAAGCCGAGGGCGTGCTCGTGGAGCACCGCGGCGGTCGTGCCCAGCCGGTGGTGCAGCTCGACCGGTGCGGTCGCGTCGTCCGCCATGGTCCCCCGGACCCACGTCGCGCTGTGGCAGACCCAGTGCCGGTCGAGCTCGTCGGCCACGAGGGCGACGGTCCGCCCGTCGAGCGGGGCGATGGTCGTGGGTACGCGTACGGCGCCCGTGCCGGCGATCGACGCGACCCACGCGACCTCCGACTCCACCACCGCGGTGTCGTCCATGTACGGGGGCGCCGCGACGCGGGTGACGGCCACGGGGACACCCCGCACGCGGACGCCGAACGTCGCGTTGTGCGACAGCCCGAGCAGGGCCACCTCGGTCTCGGCGGGGTCCCAGCCCCACGCCGCCGTCAGCGCCTCGTGCAGCCACGGCGGTGCGGGCGCGCCCACGGTCAGGCGCCCCGGCGGACCCGGGTCGGCCAGTCCGGTGCTGCCCGGTGCGTCGTCCGTCGTCATGCCCAGCCCCCCGCTCCGCCGGGGCAACCCGCCCCGGCGTCCGAGCCGAGTGTCGGCAGGGGCGCGAGCCGGCGACAAGGCGGCGCGGACGAAGTTCACGCAGGTGTTACGCCCGCCCGGCCCGGCTGACGCGGCGGAAACACGGCCGTCCCCGGACCGTCCCGCGGCCGGTCGGGCGGCGCCGCCGCCTAGGGTGCTGGACGTGACCGAGCCGCGCGCCACCACCGAGCCCACCGCTGATCCCACCGGCACGCCCGGCACCCTCCTCGTGCCTCCCGTGCTGGTCCGCGACCACCGCGTCGAGGTGCCCGTGGACCGCGCGGACCCGGGCCGGTTCCCCGCGATCGAGGTGTTCGCGCGGGAGCTCGTCGACCCCGCGCGGGACGCCGAGGACCTGCCGCTGCTGCTGTTCCTCCAGGGCGGTCCGGGCGGCATGGGGCCGCGTCCGCTCGGCGGCGGGTGGTGGTCGACGGCCCTGCGCACCCACCGCGTCGTGCTGCTGGACCAGCGGGGGACGGGCCGGTCGTCGCGGGTGGACGGACGGACCGCCGCCCGCTTCGCGACGGGGGAGCAGCTCGCCGACTACCTCGCGTGCTTCCGCGCCGACGCGATCGTCGAGGACGCGGAGGCCGTGCGGCACCAGGTGTTCGGCGGACGGCGCTGGGCGACGCTCGGGCAGTCGTACGGCGGGTTCCTCACGCTGACCTACCTGTCGCGGCACCCGGAGGCGCTCACCGCCTGCTACGTCACCGGCGGGCTGCCGGGGATCACCGCGACCGCGGAGGACGTGTACGCCCGGACGTTCCCGCGGCAGCAGGCCCGGGTCGCGGCGTTCGCGCGGCGCTACCCGGACGACGTCGCGCGGCTCGGGGCGCTCGCGGACCGGCTCGCCGCCGGGGACGTCCGGCTGCCCGACGGCGACCGGTTCACGGTCCGCCGGCTCCAGACGCTCGGCATGCCGCTGGGGATGAGCACCGGGGTCGACGCCCTGCACTGGCTGCTGGACACCCTCGACGTCGACGACGACGGCGTGCCGGACGACGCGACCGCGCTCGCGGTGCAGGCGCAGACCGGGTTCGACGCGAACCCGCTGTACGCGGTGCTCCAGGAGGTCATCTACCACCAGGGGGAGCGCGCCGGCGGCTGGGCGGCGCAGGCGGAGCTGGAGCGGCAGCCCGGGATGGACGCCGCCGCGCGCCCGCTCGGGCTCACGGGGGAGGCCGTGTTCCCGTGGATGTTCGCGGAGGTGCGGGCCCTGCGGCCGTTCCAGGGGGCCGCGGAGGCGCTCGCGGCCCGCACGTCGTGGCCCGCGCTGTACGACCCCGCCCGGCTCGCCGCGAACGAGGTGCCGCTCGCGGCGGTGCAGTACGTCGACGACCCGTACGTGGACCTCGACCTCGCGCTCGGCACCGCGGACCGGGTCGGCAACGCGCAGGTCTGGGTGACCAACGAGTACCTGCACGACGGCCTGCGCGCCGCGGGCGACGTCATCCTGCCGCGGCTCGTCGACCTCGCCGCGGGCCGGTGGTCGGTGACCCGGCGCTGACCGCCCGGGCGGCGCGTCACAGCAGCCGGCGCGACCCCGGCTGCACCACCCGCAGCCACCGGTACCCGTACGCCGGCAGCTCCAGCTCCACCCGGCCGTCCGGCCCGACCTCGCACGCCCCGTCCTCCAGCAGGTCGACGAGCCGCACCGGGCGGTCGTCCGCGTCGCCGCTCGCCCGTGACGCGGTGTCGTCCGCCGGCCCCGCCTCACCGGCCGGGCGCGTGAGGTCGCGCAGCCGCAGCGGCACGGTCACCGCCTCGGGCCCGAGGTTGTGCAGCGCGACCATCGACGCGTCCTGCCACGTGCACCGGTGCGCGAGCACGGCGGCGTGCGGCTGGTCCAGGATCTCCGCCCGCTCCGCCCACGCGAGCTCGGGGCACTCCCGGTACCGGCGCGCGAGCAGCTGCACGAACGCCAGCAGCGAGTCCGGGTCGCGCCGCTGGTCCGCGACGTTCACGTGCTCGGGCGCGAAGCCGCCCTCCACGACCGGTCCCGCCAGCCGCCGGGGCGCCGCGGCCGAGAACCCGCCGTTCGGGCCGGACGTCCACTGCATCGGCGTCCGCACGGCGAGGCGGCCGTCGGCGGCGAGGTTCTCGCCCATGCCGATCTCCTCGCCGTAGAACAGCACCGGCGTGCCCGGCAGCGTGAACAGCAGGGAGTAGACCATCCGCACGCGGCGGGGGTCGCCGTCCAGCATCGGGGGCAGCCGGCGCCGCAGGCCGCGGCCGTAGAGCTGCATGTCCTCGTCCGGCCCGAACGCCGCGAACACCTCGGCCCGCTCGTCGTCGCTGAGCTTGTCGAGCGTCAGCTCGTCGTGGTTCCGCACGAACGTCGCCCACTGCGCGCCGTGCGGGATCTCGGGTCGGTCCCGCAGCGCCTGCGCGAGCGGCCCCGCGTCCTGCCGGGCGAGCGCCAGGTACATCTGCTGCATGAGGACGAAGTCGAACTGCAGCGTCAGCTCGTCGCCCTCCGCGTCGCCGTCGCCGTCCTGGTCGCCGAAGAACAGCCGCTGCTCCTCGTACGGGAGGTTGACCTCGCCCATGAGGATCGAGTCGCCGGTGCGGCGGGACAGGAACGAGCGCAGCGCCTTGAGGAACTCGTGCGGGTGCTCGATGTCGTCGCCGGGGGCGTTCGCGGTGTCCGCGAGCATGAACGGCACGGCGTCCACCCGGAACCCCGACAGGCCGAGCTGCGCCCAGTACCCGACGACCTTCGCGATGGCGTCCCGCACGGCCGGGTTGGCCGTGTTGAGGTCCGGCTGGTGCCGGTAGAACCGGTGCCGGTACCAGGCCCCCGCCCGCTCGTCGTACGTCCAGATGCCCGTCTCCTGGTCGGGGAACACCACCTGGTCCCCGGTGGGCGGCGGCTCGTCGGTCCGCCACACGTAGAAGTCCCGGTACGGGCTGTCGGGGCTGCTGCGCGCCGAGCGGAACCAGGGGTGCCGGTCGGACGTGTGGTTGACCACGAGGTCGGCGATCACGCGGATCCCGCGGTCGCGGGCCGTGCGGATCAGCTCGACGAGGTCGCCGGCGTCACCGAGGCGGGGGTCCACGCCGTAGAAGTCGGTGATGTCGTAGCCGTCGTCCCGGTCGGCCGTCGGGTAGAACGGCATGAGCCACAGGCACGTGACGCCGAGGTCGGCCAGGTGGTCGAGCCGCTGCACCAGGCCGGGCAGGTCCCCGGTGCCGTCGTCGTCCCAGTCCATGTACGTCTCGACGTCGAGGCAGTACACGACCGCGCTCTTCCACCACAGGTCGCCCGTGTCGCGGATCCTCATGCCGCGTCCTCCCCGGTGCCGGCCCCGACGGCGTGCAGCGCGGGCAGCAGGTGCTCCGCCGCGAGGTCGATGAACGCGTCCAGCGACGACGGCGGGCGGGTCACGGTCGGCGTCGCGTCGTCGTGCTTGCCGTGGTCGGGCCGGACGTCGGTCGCGACCTGGTGCAGGTACACCTCGTCGAACCCGACCTCGACCAGCTCGACCAGCCGGTCCCGCAGCCGCTCGGGGTCGTGCTCGACGACCACGGCGGTGCCGAGCGTCTCGTCGTCCACCGTCGCCGCGAGCTCGTCGAACGCCTCCGGGGTCGCGAGGTCCCAGGCGGCGGGCGGCCCCGCGGCGTTGCCGGCCCACTGCTCGCGCGCCAGCCGCCACGCCTCGTCCGGGTCGGTCGCGTACGACACGTGCACCTGCAGCGCGACCGGCCCGCGCCCGCCGGCGTCCCGGTACTCCCCGACCACGCGGCGCAGCGTCTCGAGGTCCTGGTTCACGGTGACCAGGCCGTCCGCCCAGTCGGCGTGCGCCCGGGCGGTCTGCGCGGTGACCGCCGGGCCGACCAGGCGCGGGGGCACCTCCGGCAGGGTCCAGAGCTGCGCGCGGTCCACCGTGACGAGGCCGTGGTGCGTGACCTCCTCGCCCGCGAGCAGCGCCCGGATCACCTGCACGCACTCGCGCAGCCGCGCGTCGCGCTCCGGCTTGGGGGGCCACGGGTCCCCGGTGATGTGCTCGTTCATGTTCTCGCCCGACCCGAGGGCCACCCAGAACCGCCCCGGGTACATCGCGGCGAGGGTCGCCGCGGCCTGGGCGACGACCGCCGGGTGGTACCGCTGCCCCGGCGCGTTCACCACCCCGAACGGCAGCCGCGTCGTGGCGAGCGCCGACCCGAGCCACGTCCAGGCGAACCCGGAGTGGCCCTGGTGCACGCTCCACGGCGCCCAGTGGTCGGAGCACATCGCCGCGTCGAAGCCCGCCTGCTCGGCGTGCTGCGTGGCGGCGAGGAGCGCGCTCGGGTGGACCTGCTCGTGCGAGTTGTGGAAGCCGACGCGGGTCATGCCCTCTGTTCCTACCGGTTCGGCGGCGGTTCCGCCCTCCGAGCGCGGTGCCGGGCCGGCCCGGGTCCGTCAGGCTCCGGCGTCCGGGGGCCCGTCCGCGTGCCCGTCGTCGCCGGCCTCGTCGCGGTCCTCGAGCAGCCGCTGCAGCAGGCTCGCGCCGCGGACCTCGCCGAGGCTGAGGAACGTCTCGATCCGCTGGAGCCCGTCGATCTGCCACAGCTGCTCCAGCAGCAGCGCCTGCAGGTGGGCGTGGTCGCGCAGCCGGAACCGGGCGATGAGGTCGTACGTGCCGGTGACGGCGACGAGCTCCTCGAGCTCGGGGACGTCGTGCAGGTCCGTGAGGATCTGGGCGAGGTCGGCCCCCGGGGCGATGCTGATCGGGATGTACGCGAGCACGGGGAAGCCCAGCGCGGCCCAGTCGACGGAGACGGTGTACCCGCGGATCACGCCGGCGCGCTCCAGGCGGGCGATGCGCTCGCCGACCGCCGGCCCGGACATGCTGATCTCCCGCGCGAGCTGGCGCTGCGACGCCCGCGGGTCCGCGGCCAGGCGGCGCACCAGCTCGCGGTCGATGTCGTCGAGCGGGACGGGCGGCCCCTGCCGCTCGACGAACCCGGCGAGGCCGGACATGGAGCTGCGGCGCGACGGCGCGGGTGCGGTGGTCCTGCGGCGTGCCCGCCGCGGGGCGCCGTCGGCCCCGGGCGAGCCGTCGCCGTCGCGCGGTGCGGGCGTCACGGCGTCCACGCGGCGGGCAGGTCGGCCTCCGCCATGATCCGCGGGAAGCCCGGCATGGACACCTCCGGTTGCAGGTAGCGCGCGACGTACAGCCCGAAGAATGTCGCACCGGGCGCCCCCGACGCCTCCCGACCCGCCGGGGCGGGCGGACGGACCAGCAGGTGCGTCGCTCCCGCGGCGGACCACGCGGTGACCAGGGCGCGGTCGTGCTCGAGGTCGCCCGTGAGGTCGGCGGTCCCGGGCTGCACCTGCACGTCGGCGCGGGCCGCGGCGGGCTCGGTCGCCAGCACGGGCAGCCCGGTGCCGGGCACCGCACGCGTGAGCCACACGGGGACGTCGACCTGTGCGGGGACGGGCGTCACCGCGACGTGCGTCGGCATGTCCGGTCCCATCACGCCGCTCGGCACCGACCAGCGTGCACCGCGGTGCCGCACGGGGCGGCCGGACCAGCACGCGCGGAGCAGGCCGACGTCCTCGGCCGCCGCGGCGTCGTCCAGGTCGCCCGGGTCGACGACCGCGACGACGCGCCCGCCGCTGAGGTGGTCGAGGACGGCGACCTCCTCGGCGAGCGTCACCGGGTTCTCCGTGCCGAGCCGCACGGGCACCAGGACGCGGGTGTCCCGCGTGGTGGTCGCGACCTCCGCGGCCGCCGCGCTGCCGGCGTCGTCCGCGCCGCCGTCGGCCGCCGGCCCCAGCAGGACGCCGAACAGGCCGGCCCGCGCCGCGGGGACGACGTCCGCGGGGTCCGTGAGCAGGGCGCCGATCCTCATGCCGCCTCCAGGTTCTCCAGGCCGGGCAGCACCTCGTCGGCCATCCGCCCGAGCATGCGCCGCACCGCGGTCGCGGGGGCGCCTTCGATGATCACGCGCAGCACCACGTCGTCCACGCCGGCGGCGTGCACCTCCGCCAGGCCGTCGGCGACCAGGCCGGCGGGTCCGACGATCGACGTCGCGACCGCCTGGCCCACGGCCTTGTCGAGGTCGGCCCGGAAGTCCATCGCCTCCGTCGAGGCCTGCTGCGCGACGCTCCAGCCCAGCCCCGCGTAGAGCACGTAGCTCGCGCGCTGCCAGTCCAGGACGGCGGCGGCCTCGTGCGGGTCGTCGGTCAGCCAGACGTTGCGCAGGGCGGACACCCGGGGTCGCACCCCGCCGGGACGCCCGGCCCGCTCCCAGCCCTCGCGGTGGGCGGCGGCCAGCTCGGCGACCAGCGGCAGCGGGTTCGCGCCCGACAGCAGGACGCCCTGCCCCCGTGCGCCGGCCCGCGCGACGCCCTGCGGCGTGGCGGAGCCGTTCCAGACGGTCGCGCCCGCGGGCACCGCGACCCGCTGCAGCTCGGCGAGGCCCGCGCGGTGCGCCGCCACCCGGTCCTGGCGACGGACGCCCTTGCCGTCGAACTCCACGTCGCGGTACCCGAGGCCGACGCCGACGTCGAGCCGGCCGCCGGAGCGCCGCGCGATGTCCGCGGACAGCCGCGCGGCGCGGCCCGGGTCCTGCAGCGGCAGCAGCATCATCCCGGTCCCGACGCGCAGCCGGGTCGTCGCCGCGAGGATGCCGGCCGCCACGGGGAGCAGCGCGGGGCAGTAGCCGTCGTAGAAGAAGTGGTGCTCGGACAGCCACATGCCCTCGTAGCCGAGGCCCTCCAGCAGCCGCGCGTCCTCGAGGAGCTCGCGGTAGGGGGTGGTGGGATGCCGGGGCGTGCTCGCGGTGGCCTGCAGGCAGTACAGACCGACGCCGACCTTCACGGTGCCTCCTGGGGTCTCGGTGCGATCGCCAGCGTACGGGCGTCGTGTTTCATCTGTGAGTCCAGGAGCCGGTTCGGCTTTACATGTGCGTAGCGTGAGGCTGCTCCAATGGGCAGGTGACATCTTCCACCTCCACCGACGCCGCGTTCGTCACCGGAGGGGCGAGCGGGCTCGGCCGCGCGGTCTGCCGACGGCTGGCGGACCGCGGCGACGTCGTGACCGTGGCCGACCGGGACGCCGACGGCGTCGCGGCGACCGTCGACCTGGTGCGCGCGGCGGGCGGGTCGGCGCGGGGCGTCGTGCTCGACGTGACCGACGCGACGGCGGTGCGGGCGGCGGTGCTCGAGGCCGACGCCGCCGGCGCGCTCACCACGGTGGTGGCGTGCGCGGGCGTCGCGCGGCCGACCTCCGCGCTGGACGACGACCTGACGGCCTTCGACGCGACGATGGCCGTCAACGTGCGCGGGACGTACGCGACCGTCCAGGCCGCCGCCGCCGTCATGGTGCCCCGCGGGGCGGGCAGCATCGTCACGGTCGGGTCGACCTCGTCGTTCACGGCGTCGTCCACGCCGATGCTCGCGTACGACATGTCGAAGGCGGCGGTGAAGCTGCTGACGCAGGCCGCCGCGCGCGAGCTCGGCCCCCACGGCCTGCGGGTGAACGGCGTCGCCCCCGGGACGATGGACACGCCGCTGATGCGCGGGCTCGGGGCGGACGACGACGGTCTGGCGGCGCTCGCCGCGGCCCGGATCCCGCTCGGCCGCCTGGGCCTGACCGCCGAGGTCGCCGAGGCGGTGGCGTGGGTCTCGTCGCCCGAGGCCTCGTACGTCACCGGGCACGTCCTCGTGGTGGACGGCGGGTGGCTCGCGTGACGCGGGTCGCGCTCGTCACGGGCGCGGGCGCCGGCATCGGCGCCGCGGTGGCCCGGCGGCTGGCGGCCCGCGGCGACGACGTGGTGTGCGTCGACCGGGACCCCGCGGCGGCGCAGGCCGTCGCCGCGCAGGTCGGCGGCCTGGCGGTGACCGCCGACGTCGCGGCCGCGGGGGCGGGGGACGAGGTGGTCGAGCGCGCCGTCGAGCGGTACGGGCGGCTGGACGTCGTGGTCACCAGCGCGGGGATCGAGCGGACGGGGGCGGCGGCGACGCTGCCGACCGACGTGGTCCGGGAGTCCCTCGCCGTCAACGTCCTCGGCTCGTACGACGTCGCCACGGCGGCGGCCCGCCGGTTCCTCACCCAGGGCGAGGGCGGGCGCGTGGTGCTCGTCGGCTCGGTGAACTCCCTGCGGGCGCTGCCCGGCCAGGCCGCGTACGCGACGTCGAAGGGGGCGGTGCTCATGCTGGCCCGGGCCCTCGCCGTCGACTGGGCGCTCGACGGGATCACCGTCAACGTCGTCGCCCCCGGCGTCACGGACACCGCGATGTCCGCGGGCTCGCTCGGGGACCCCGGGCGCCGGGAGGCGCTGCTCGCGCGGGTGCCGATGCGGCGGCCCGCGCGGCCGGAGGAGGTGGCGGAGGCGGTCGCGTTCCTGTCCGCGCCGGAGAGCGGGTACGTCACCGGCGTGGTGCTCCCGGTCGACGGCGGCTGGTCGGCGGCGGGATGAGCGGCGAGACGCCCGGGACGGCGCCCCGCCCGGCGGGTCCCGCGCCCTCGGGTGCCGGGTCCGGCTGGGCGGTCGGCGCGAAGCTCCCGCACACGGGCGCCGCCGCCACCGGGCCGGCCGTCCGCGCGGCGGCCATCGCGCTGGAGGCCGCCGGCTTCGACTCCCTCTGGGTGAGCGACCACGTGGTGCTGCCCGGCAGGGTCGCCTCGGCCTACCCGTTCGCCTCCGACGGGGTCGCCCGGTGGCCGACCGACGTCGCGTACCTGGAGGCGCTGGTCACGCTCACCACGGCGGCGGCCGTCACCGAGCGGGTGCGGCTGGGGACGGCCGTGCTGGTGCTGCCGCAGCGGCAGCCCGTGCTGCTGGCCAAGCAGGCCGCGAGCCTCGACGCGCTGTCCGGCGGGCGGCTCGTGCTCGGCGTCGGCACCGGCTGGCTGCGGGAGGAGTTCGCGGCGCTCGGCGTGCCGTTCGACCGGCGCGGGCGGCTCGCCACCGCGGCGATCGAGCTGCTGCGCGACTGCTGGACGGGGCGTCCTGCCGGCCGCCCGGACGGCTGGGCGCCCGGCGCGCACCCCCTGCCGGACGACCTGCTGGTGCTGCCCGCCCCGGTGCGTCCCGTCCCGCTGCTGGTCGGCGGGCACTCGCCGGCCGCGCTGCGCCGGGCGGGCACGCTCGGCGACGGGTGGCTCGCGCAGCAGCCGGCGCCCGGCCTCGACCCCGCCCTCCTGGCCCGGGAGGTCGCCGAGGTGCGCCGCTACGCCGAGCAGGCGGGCCGGGACCCGGACGCGCTGCACGTCGTGCTGCGCGTCGCGGACTCCGCCGGCCGCTGCGCCGACGTCGCCGCCCGGGTGTCGGAGCTGCGCGCCGCGGGGGTCGCCGAGGTGGTCGTCGACACCGACCCCGCGGGCGACCCGGCCGCCGACCACGCGCTGCTGCGCGCCGCCGGCGCCTGACCGCCCGGCCGGGTGCCCGGGCTCAGTACCCGCCGTGCGGGCCCTCGCCCGCCGCGTCGCCGGCCCAGCGGGTGACCTCCCGCCTGGCGGCGCCGGCGAGCAGCCCGGCGTCGGTGGCCGCGACCACGTCGGTGAACCCGAGCGCGACCAGCCGGGCGGCGCGGTCGGGGTCCCCGCCGAACGCGCCGGCCCGCACCCCGGCCGCGCGGCAGGCGGCGACGACCGCCGGCAGCGGGGCCCCGACGTCCTCGTCGGCCAGCAGGTCGTCCACGGTGCGTCCCAGCGCGAGCGCCAGGTCGAAGGGCCCGACGAAGACCATGTCGAGCCCCGGTGTCGCGGCGATGGCGTCCACCGCGGCGAGCGCCTCGGCCGTCTCGACCATGACCGCGCACCGCACCCGGGCGTCCGCCGCCGCCGGGGACGGCACCGGGCGGCCGACGAGCGCGGCGGCGGGACCCCAGCTCCGCGCGCCGTGCGGGGGGTAGCGGCACGCGCGCACGGCCGCGGCCGCCTGCGCCGGGGAGTCGACCATCGGCACGACCACGCCGTCCGCGCCCGCGTCCAGCGCCCGCCCGATGCTCGCGTGCCGGCCGTCGGCGACGCGCACCCAGGTGGGCACCGGCGTGTCCAGCAGCGGCAGCACCGCCACGAGCTCGCCGTCCCCCCAGGTGCCGTGCTGCGCGTCGAGGACCAGCCAGTCCGGCGCGGCGGCGGCCAGCAGCCGGAGCGTGGCGGGGTGGGCGAGCGAGCTCCACAGCCCGACGGCGGGGGAGGTGCTGTGCAAGACCATGCCGTGACCCTAACTTGCGGACGACAGGTGAGGCGCGATTTCTCTGAGCACTTAGCAGGTCTGTAACAGTCGACAACTTCCGTTGTAACGCAGCGCGGTTACGTTCGGCTCCAGCGACGCAGCGTGACGCCACCGGCACCGGCCGGCACGGTGCACGCCGAGGAGAACCGATGAGCACCCCCGGAGCGCGGGCATGACCGCGCCGACCACCCCCGCCACCGCGGCCCGGTCCGACCGTGCGCGGTCGCTCGCCGCGACCGCCGCCGCCGTCCCCGGCTCCGGCATCCGCGAGATCGTCATGCTCGCGTACGGGCGGACCGACGTGGTGCACCTGGAGATCGGCGAGCCCGACTTCGCGACCCCGCCGCACGTGGTGGCCGCCGGGGACGAGGCGCTCGCCACCGCGAACCGCTACACGCCCAGCGCCGGGGTGCCGCTGCTGCGCGCCGCGATCGCCGAGCGGCTGCACGCGCGCTACGGCCTGGCCGACGACCCCGAGCGGGTGATCGTCAGCCAGGGAGCGGTGCAGGGGCTCGCCGCCGTGCTCGCCGTCCTGGTCGAGCCCGGCGACGAGGTGCTGGTGCCCGACCCCGCCTGGCCGAACTACGAGATGCAGACGCTGCTGCTCGGCGGGGTGCCCGTGCACTACCCGCTGCGGCCCGAGAACGGCTTCCGGCCGGACCCGGCCGAGGTCGCCTCGCTCATCACCCCGCGCACGCGGGCGCTCGTGCTCAACACCCCGTCCAACCCGACCGGCGCCGTGCTGCCGGCCGAGCTGGTGCGCGCGGTGGTCGAGGCCGCGGTGGAGCACGGCGTCACGGTCGTCGCGGACGAGGTCTACGACGAGATCGTCTTCGACGGCGCGCACGCGGACGTCGCGGCCATGGCGCCCGACGACGTGGTCAGCGTGTTCAGCTTCTCCAAGACCTACGCGATGACCGGGTCCCGCGTCGGCTACCTCGCCGCGCCCGCCTGGCTCGCGCCCACCCTGGCGCGCGTCCAGGAGCCCCTGCTGTCCTCCGTCTCGGCGGCCTCGCAGGCCTCGGCGCTCGCGGCGCTGCGCGGCCCCCAGGACGCGGTCGCCCGCATGGTCGCCACGTACCGCGACCGGCGCGACCTCGTCGTCGGCCGGCTGGCCGCCGCGGGGATCGACGTCGAGCCGCCCGCCGGCGCCTTCTACCTGATGCTGCCGCTCGCCCCGGGCGCCGACTCCCGGGCCGCCGCGATCGACCTGGTGGGCCACGGCGTCGCGCTGGCGCCGGGCACCGCGTTCGGCAGCACCGCCCGCAGCCACCTGCGGCTGTCGCTCGCGTCCTCCGCCGCGGACCTGACCGACGGGATCGACCGGTTCACCGCCTGGTACGCGGCGACCGACGGAGGCCGGCGATGACCCAGGGAGGCACCGTGACCGAGACCCGACCCGCACCCGCCGACCCCGCCCCGGACGAGGTCCGCGCCCCCGTGGTGTCGGTGCGCGGGCTGCGCAAGTCCTTCGGACCGCTCGAGGTGCTCAGCGACATCGACCTCGACGTCCACAAGGGCGAGCACGTCGTGCTGCTGGGCCCGTCCGGGTCCGGCAAGTCGACCCTGCTGCGCAGCATCAACCTGCTCGAGCGGCCGACGGGCGGCTCCCTGGTCGTCGACGGCCGGGAGTACGGGACCGCGCTGCCGGGCGCCGCGCACCCCCGCGGCACCGCCCTCCAGCTGCGCCGCACGGTCGGCATGGTGTTCCAGCAGTTCAACCTGTTCCCCCACCTCACCGCGCTCGACAACGTGGCGCTGCCCCTGCGGTCCGTCCTCGGCATGCGGCGGCGCGAGGCCGACGAGCGGGCGGCGCGCGACCTCGACCGCGTCGGGCTCCTCGCCCGCGCCGGGCACTACCCGTCCCAGCTGTCCGGGGGTCAGCAGCAGCGCGTCGCGATCGCGCGGGCCCTGGCCCTCGACCCTCAGGTCATGCTGTTCGACGAGCCGACCTCGGCGCTGGACCCCGAGCTCGTCGGCGAGGTGCTGCGCACCATCCGGGAGGTCGCCGAGTCGGGCATGACGATGGTGGTCGTCACCCACGAGATCGGCTTCGCCCGCGAGATCGGCGACCTCACGGTCTTCCTCGAGCACGGCCGCGTGGTCGAGACCGGCGGCCGGGAGTTCTACACCGAGTGCCGCAGCCAGCGGGCACGTGACTTCCTCCAGGCGGTGAAGTGATGGACTGGTCGCTGATCTGGGAGCACCGGCAGCAGCTCCTCGACGGGTTGGTCGTGGCCCTGCGGGTGTCCGCCACCGCCCTCGTGGTGTCCGTGGTGCTCGGCATGCTCCTCGCCCTGCTGCGCATGGCGCGCGCACCGTTCTCGTGGATCGCCGCGGGGTACGTCAACGTGTTCCGGGGCATCCCGGCCCTCGTCAGCGTCATCTGGGTGTACTTCGGCATCTCGCTGGCGTTCGACATCTCGTTCAGCGTCTACCAGGCGGGCGTCATCGCGCTCTCGCTGCTGTACTCGGCGTTCCTCGCGGAGATCTTCCGGTCCGCGCTCACCGCCGTCCCGCCCGGGATGCGCGAGGCCGGGCAGGCGCTGGGCCTGCGCCCCAGCCGGATCTTCTTCTCCGTGGTGCTGCCCCAGGCCGCGAAGATCGCCCTGCCCAACATCGGCAGCATGTTCATCGGGATGGTGAAGGACACCTCGACCTTCACGGTCATCGGCCTGCTCGAGGTCGTCCGGGTCACCCAGAACCTGGTCAGCACGACGTTCCAGCCGTTCGTGCTCTACACCGCGGCCGCCGGCATCTACGTCGTCGCCGCGTTCGTCATCGACTTCCTGTTCCGCCTCGTCGAGAAGCTGCTGTCCAGCCCGCCCCAGGGCCGGCTCGCCCGCGCCCTGCGCGCCCGCCGCCGCGCCCGCATCGACGAGCTCGTCGCCACCACCTCCGCCCGCCGCGAGCCCGCTGCGGTCTGATCCCCCGGAGCCTCCCCCCGGCACCGGCCCGAGAAGGGACCCACCCCGTGCACCTGATGACCTCACGCCCTGCCCGACGTGCCGGTGTCGCCGGCGTCGCCCTCGCCCTCGTCGCCGTGCTCGCCGCGTGCGGCGGCGGCTCGTCCGCCGGCTCGGACGGCACCGAGCCGGCAGCCGCCGGGGACGACCTCGGCCTGCTGACCGACGGCACCCTCACCGTCGGGATGAACCTGCAGTTCCCGCCCGAGATGTACCTGGACGAGGACGACGAGCCCGCCGGGTACGACGTCGACCTGCTCAACGCGCTGGCCGACGAGCTCGGCCTGGAGCTCGAGATCCAGAACCTCGACTTCAACGGCCTCATCCCGGGCCTCCAGAGCAAGCAGTTCGACATGGTGTCGGTCGGGCTCACGGCCACCGACGAGCGCAAGGAGGTCGTCGACTTCTCCCGCGCGTACGTGCCCTACACGACGGTGCTCGCCGTGCCGGACGGCGACGACGCGGACGCGACCGTCGAGGACTTCGACACCAGCGGCACCGTCATCACCGCCCTCCAGGGCAGCTCCGGTGAGCAGCTCGCGACGGACACGTTCCCCCAGGCGACGATCTCCGGGTTCCCCGACCAGAACGCCGCGCTGCTCGAGGTCGCCACCGGCCGGGCCCAGGGCTCCGTCGTCGAGGACTACATCCTCGCCCAGTACATCAAGGCGAACCCCGGGCAGGTCCAGAAGGCGGAGCTGCCCGAGCCGCTCGCGCTCGGGTACGGCTCCTGGGCGGTGCAGAAGGGCAACACGGGCCTGGTGACGGTGCTCGACACCTTCCTGTGCGAGCAGCAGAGCAGCGGCGGGCTGGCGTCGTTCTACGAGAAGAACTTCGAGGTCCCGGCGGCTGACTTCCCCGAGATGCCGTCGGGCTGCTGACCGTCCCGCCGACGCCCGCACCGACCCGGATCCCGGGGCGGTGCGGGCGTCGGCGCGCTCCGGCTCACGCCCGCGCCGGCACCCCGCCGACCTGCTCGACCGCCTCGAGGATCGCGTCCAGCACCACGGCCCGGTCGAACCGCAGGGCGAACTCCCGCGCCGCGTCGGCGCGCTGCTCCCGCTCCGCGGCGCCGAGGGCGAGCGCCTCGTCCAGCGCCGCCGCGATCGCGGCCGGGTCCTCGACGGGCACGATCGTCGCCGTGTCGCCGACCGCCTCGGGGATGCCGCCGGTCTCCGTGGTGATGACGGGGCCGCCGCCGGACAGCATCTTCTCGACCAGGGCGATGCCGAACGTCTCGACGAACTCGGGCCGCGGCTTGCTCGGCAGCACGTAGGCGGCGGACCCGGCCATGAGGTGCGGCTTCTCGTCGTCCGACACGTCGTCGAGGAACAGGACGCGGTCCGCGACGGGCGACGCCGCCGCGTGCGCGCGCAGCCGTGCCGCGTCGGGGCCGTTGCCGGCGACCACCAGGCGGTGCGTGCCGGGCGCGCTGCTCGCCGCGTAGCCGTCGATGAGGTCGTCGACGCCCTTCGCCGCCGCCAGCCGGGACAGGTACAGCACGTAGCCGTCGCGGTCGAGGCCCCGGGCGGCGAGCACGGCGTCCGTCTCGGCGTCGTCCCGGGCGAGGTACCGCGCGACGTCCACCGCCGGGTAGGAGATGCGCACGCGCTCGCGGCACTGCTGCGCGAACGTGGTGCCGTGCTTCGCGTCCACCGCCTGCGCCTCCGCGACGATGAGCTCCCGGGTGTACTCCGACACGGCCAGGCAGACGTCGTGCTCCAGGTAGGACGACAGGACGTGCGCCGCCGCGCCGAACCGGTCGGCCTCGACGCACGCGCGGACCACGTTCGTCACGTCGGACCCGACCGCCTCGGCGACCGTCGTCACCCGCACGGGCAGCCCGGTGCGGCGGGCGACGTGCACCGCGTCCGCGACGGCCGTCGCGTGCGGGCTCAGGTACAGGGAGAGCGCGACGGTCGGCACCCCGTCGGTGAACAGCTCGACCAGCCGGCCGATCAGGCCCGCGACCCAGCGGCCGTCCGGCACCTTGTAGTCGCCGACGGGGTCGGGCCGCTCGACGACCACGCCCTCCCGGTACGGCAGCACCCGGTCCAGCGGCTTGAGCGGCAGCCCGGCGGCCTGCAGCCGGTCGATCGGCCACGTGACGATGCGGACCTCGTCGAACCCGCGGTCGAGCGCGGCCTCCGCGAGGTTGCGGGCCTCGCCGGAGTGCCCGCAGATCACCGGGTCGGCGCGCACGACGATCACCAGGCGGCGGTCCACGCGGCGCGGCGGGGTGTCGGACGCGGGGGTCAGGACGGTGTCGGTCACGGGAACCTCCGGGGTGGGGCGCGGCTGGTGCGGGGGTGACGGTCGGGGTGCTGCGGGGGTGGCGGGACCGGGGGCCGGGGCGGGTGCGTCCCGGTCAGGGTCCGTGCGGGTGGGCGCCGGGTCGGCGCCGGTTGGGCGCCGGGTGGGTGCCGGGTCGGCGCCCGGTCGCGCTCAGGCGGGGGAGCCGGCGGGTCTGCCCGGGTGCGACGGCGGCCGGGCGGCGCCGGTCCAGGGCCCGGGTTCCGGCCCGAGGTCGACCCGCAGGTGGCCGCCGGCGTGCAGCTCGCTGCCGGTCAGCCACGTGCGGTCCAGCTCCGCGCCGTCCAGCAGCACGCGCTGCACGTACTGCGCGGGGCCGCCGGGCTCCGGCTCGACGAACGCGCGGGTGTCGATCGTGAACGGCCGCCCGCCGACGTCGACCCGGGCCTCCCGCCAGGCGGGGGCGTTGACGAGGAACAGGTTCTGCCCGGCGACCGGGAACAGGCCGAGGCTCGCCCACACGTACCAGGACGACAGCCCGCCGGAGTCGTCGTTGCCCGGCAGCCCGCCGCGCCCCGTGCCGAACTGCTGCTGCGTCACGGCGTGCACCACCTCGGCGGTCCGGTCCGGGCGGCCGGCGTACTGGTACGCCCAGGGCGCCTCCATGTCCGGCTCGTTGTTCAGGCCCTCGAACCGGTGCAGCGCGTACCCGGCGAGCATCTCGTCCGCGTCCGGCGCGAGGCCGGGCTGCGTCACGGGCGCCGCGCCGTAGCCGAAGAACCGGTCCAGCAGCGCCACGAACGCCGCGTCGCCGCCCGCCAGCTCGATGCGCGACGCCATGTCGTGCAGCAGCCGGAACGAGTAGTTCCACCGGCCGCCCTCGTAGAACGTCGAGTCCCGCAGCAGACCCGTCCCCGGGTCGAAGGCGTTGCGCCAGCGGTCCGCCAGCGGGGCGAACTGCGCCACGAGCGTCCGGTCGCCGACCTGCTGCGCGATCACCGCCGTGCAGAAGTACCCGAACGCCAGGTCGAGGGTGTGGCTGATGGGGTGCGCGCGGCCGTGCAGCAGGAACTCCTCGCCGTACGTGCGCCGCAGGTCGTTGTGCAGGTGCACCAGGGCCCAGTCCCAGTCCAGCGGCATGCCGAGGGCGCACAGGTCGGCGAAGAACGTGTGCGCGAGCGCGCTGCCCTGCCGGGAGAACCGGTCCGCGCCGCGCGCCATGCGGTAGCCGATCGGGAAGTTCCCCTCCTCCTCGGCGATGTGGAGGATCGCGGTCGCCAGCTCGACGGCCCGCTCCGGCACGAGGGCCGTGAGCAGCGGGAGCTGCGTGCGGTAGATGTCCCACATCGTCGCGATGTCGAACGCGAACGGCGTGTCCGTCGGCCAGAACGGGCTCTCGTCCGGGGCCAGGCACGGCTTCACGATCGAGTGGTACAGCGCCGTGGCCATCACCGTGTGCTTGCCCGGGTCCGGCGTGTCGACCTGCACCCTGCCGAGGTGCTCCCGCCACGCCTGGGCCGTCCGGGCGCGCCGCGTGGCGAACGACGCCGGCCCCGGGCCGCACTCCCGCTCGAGGTTCTCCCGCGCCTGCTCCACGCCCCGCAGCGAGAACCCGAACCGCAGCTCCACCACCTGCCCCGGCTCGGCGCGGCCCGCCCACATCAACCCGAACGGGCGCAGCGTCGTCGGGCGGATGCGGTCGAAGTCCAGCCGTGTGCCGCCCGGCATGAGGCGCCGGTCGTACCAGAGCAGCTGCCGCCACTGCGCGGACGCCGGAGCGTCGCACTCCACGTGCACGGCCAGCGGCGCGCCCTCGACGGTGATCTCACCCTGCGCCACACCCGGGGCGAGGGCCTGCAGGTGCGCGCGCAGCGGCACGGTCCGGCCGTACGGGATGTCCAGCCCGCCGAGGCTCAGGTCGATGACCAGCCGCGCGTCCCGGTGCGCGGGGAACGTGTACCGGTGCACCGCGGACTTCGGGCCCACGGTCACCTCGCACCGGATGCCCGAGTCCAGGGTCGCGGCGTACCAGCCGGGCTCCGCCTCCTCCTCGACCACGTCGTACAGCAGGCCCAGGTCGTCCAGCGGCTGCAGCATCGGCGTGACCCGCACGTAGTTGTAGTACTTGCGGATCGCCCCCGTGCCGGACTGCTGGAAGTGCGTGAACCCCGACGCCCGCGTCCCCGCGTGCAGCTCCGGCGGCAGCCCCTCCGTCGACAGGTCGTACCGCCCGTACCCCGTCGGGTACGCGCCGGAGTACGCGCACGCGCTCACCATCCCCAGCGGGTACGTCGCCCCCGGGTGCGTGTTCCCGACCTGCGGCTTCGGCCACCACCAGGTCGCCGCCAGGCCGGTCTGCGGCGGCAGCGCCGTGGCCTCCGTGCCGATGAACGGGTCGACGTGCTCGAACACGCGGCTCCCTCCCCCGACGGTCGCGATGGTCCAGCCGGCGCGCCGCGGTGCGGCCGGTGGACGGACCGTACGCGGCGGAGGTGTCCGGCGGGTTACGGCGGGCGGGCGGCTTCCGAGGGGCTACTGCTGGCGTAGCCCGGGGAGCGAGAGGGGGTCGGCCCGTGGCGTGGGCGATTCGGTAGGACGCACGGGCGGCGGTCGGTCGAGGGGGGATCGGCGGGTGTAGTCGAGTCCGGGCTCGTGCTCCCACAGGTGGCAGCCGGTGCGCAGGGCCAGGACGGAGTTGCGCCCCATGTCGAGCGAGTAGCTCGCCCCGTACCGGTCCTTGCCGATGAACGTCATGTTGGTGGGGCGGTCGATGAGGTGCCCCTGCGCCTCGAACCCGTACCGGTCGCCGATATCTCGGATGATGCCCACCACGGCGTCCCAGTCGGAACGGTCGTAGGTGCCGTCAGCCGTGAGCCCCACGGGGTGGAACTCCTGCGCTTCAGTGATCGCGCCCTCGGTGCTGCAGTTGGCCCAGCCCATGGGCAGGGCGTCGGGAGCGGCGTACCAGTCCAGGCCACCGATCTCGCGGTCGAGCGCGGCGACCATCTCGCGCAGCATGGGCTCGTAGTGGTCGAGCATCTGCTCCATGGTCGGACGATCAGCCATCTGCGCGTTCAACTCCTCGTCGGTGGAAGACGGCCCGCACGACGCCACGACTGCGCCGACGGCCGACGCGCCGAGTCCCCAGAACAGGCGCCGGGACGCTGCTCGGGATCGGCCGTCGCGCGTCATGACGTCAGCGCCCTGAGATAGCTGACGAAGTCGCCGGCGCCGGCGCCGGAGTGGGGGACCAGGCGGTCGGTGGTCCCCGCGATGACGGACGCGATGTTGTGCTGGCTCATGGTGTGGTCCCGCAGGTACTCCGAGTGCCCGGAAGACGCCTCGTACGGAACGCCTCCGACTTCTCCCGCCTGGGCCGAGAGCCCGGCGACACCGCGCATGTGGGTGGGGTCGATGCCGAAATGACCGGCGTCGGCGATCGGGTCGAGCGTGGCCTCTACTCGGTACAGCGACCTCGCCGGTACGTCCAGGTTCTCGATGGCGTCGGTCCCGAGTCCCGGTGAGCCGAACACGACGGCTGCGTCCAGTCCGGTCTGTTCCCGCATCGCGAAACCTGTTGTCGTCGAGCCGTACGAGTGACCGAGTGCGGTGAGCCTCGGATGCTGGAGATCACGTGCCGCGTCGACGCCTCGCAGAAAGCCGGCGAGATCGCGCCCGCCGTCACGGGCCACGTCGTCGCTGGTGACGAAGCGACCGGCCAGGTCAGGAAGGTCCGACCACTGCGGGGCTTCGTAACCGAGCCAAGCCACTACCGCCACATCACCCTGGTCGCCGTGCGCACGCGACTCCGCTCGTGCACGCGACGTGAGGTCTTCGATGCTCGCCACGTGGTCCTCGAGACTTCCAGCCACCGTCGTGGTGAACCCCGGTACGAAGACGCCGACGTGTGCAGCGGCGTCGACGTCTCCCACGGCGACCGCGGCCTTCAGCTGGTGGTCGCCCGCGATGTCGAGCAGCAGCAGCTTCCGGCCGGGATGTGCCGCAAGCGCACGCTCGACGGCGTCGAGTCCGGCGAGCTTCTCGTCGAGTCGGATGAGGACCCCAGCGGTGTCCGCGTCCCAGGAGTCCGCATCCGCGAGCAGCGCCTCGCGCTGGGCGGTCAGCTCCTCGCGGTACCGGTCGAGCAGGACGCGGTTGGCCTGGTCCCGGACCGCGAACGGGATGCCGTCGAGGTTCCCGACCCACTCGGGGTGCCGGGCGAGGACGCGGGCCTGGTGCTCGGGTGTGAGGGACCGCCACCACGCGGCGGCGTCGGCGGGGGTCCCGCCCGGTGGACGCAGGAGGCGGTGGCGGCCCCGGGTCGCACCGGCGTGGCCGGCCGCGGCGAGGCCCGCGGCGGGGAGCGGGTCGTCGGTGTCGGCGGCACGGTGCAGGGCGTCGGCGAGGAGCGTGTCGGCGTGCTGGGCGGCGCGGAGGGCTTGCTGGACCCGGTCGGTGAGCTCGCGCGCGACGAGGGCCCGGTCCCGGGCCTCGTCGTCGTCGGCGACGCACCGGGCGTCGGTGGCACGGCCGGTGCCGTGGTCGACGTGGTAGCCGTGGGTGCGGGCCCAGGCGAGGGTGGCGTCGAGCTCCGCGCGGGCGGTGGTCAGCGACGCGGCGGCGTCGTCGGCCGAGACGGCCACGAGGGCGATCTCGGCGACCGTCGTCGCGAGACGCCGGCGGAGGGCGTCGTGGGCCCGGAGGGCGGCGTCGCGGGAGGGACCGACCCAGGTCCCCGGCGGTGCGGCTGCGTCGAGGTCGTCGTCGAGCGCGACCAGGAGGCGGCGGCACCCGGCGAGGTGGTCGGCGAGGCCGGCGACGGCGTCCGGGCGCCAGGCGAGCACGGTGTCCAGGGCGGTCACGGGTGCACCGCCCCGAGGTGGCCGGTGATCCGGGCGAACGACTCGGCGACCGCCTCGTCGGTGCGGACGGCCGCTCGGACGGAGGCGAGCACGCGGTCGCGCTGCGCGGCGGCGTCGGACGACCAGCGGCGGGCCTGGGCCGCCCACACGCCTCGTAGCCGGAGGGCCGCCTCGGCGCTCTGCGAACCGGGCAGCGCCGGTGCGAGGGCGCCGACGTGCTCGGCGTGGTGGCTCGCGAGGACGGCCTCGGCGACGGTGCCGACGGCCGAGGCGGCGGCCTCGACGTCGGCGGTGGACATCTCGATCTGGGCGGTCATGCCATCTCCCCTGCCGTGGAAGTGGCATGACCGTAGCCGTCAGGAACGCATGGCCGGGAATGACCTCACGCGTCTGTGGAAAACCAGGAGGAGCATTCTCGACAAATCGCGCGGAAGCGGCACGAATTTGTCCCTGATGTGCTTTCCGTCACGGATGTCCGCAGTGGTGAGCCCCTCAGCCCCACGACCCGCGCGCGTACTGGACCGGCCACCCCGTGGCACCCGCGGGCACGACCGTCGCCGCCGGGTCGCCCGCGTGCTCCAGCACCGGCCGGTCGCCGTCGAGGGCCTGCGCCGCGCGCAGCGGCCAGTGCGGGTCGAACAGGGCCGGGCGCCCCAGCATCACGGCGTCCGCGGACCCGTCCGCGAGCACCTGCTCCGCGATCTCGGGGGTCGTGAGCAGGCCCACGGCCGACGTGGCGATCCCCGCCGTCTCGCGGATCTGCCGCGCGGCGGGCACCTGGTACGCCGGGCCGACGGGGATGCGGGCCAGGACGTTGCCGCCGGTGGAGACGTCCACCAGGTCGACGCCGTGCTCACGCAGCCACACCGCCACCTGGGCCGTGTCCTCGACCGTGAGGCCGCCCTCGGCCCAGTCGGTGGCGGAGACGCGCACCAGCAGCGGGCTGTCGTCGGGCAGCTCCGCCCGGACGGCGTCGACCGTGGCGAGCAGCAGCCGGGCGCGCCCCGCGAGGTCGCCGCCCCACATGTCGGTGCGCCGGTTGGACAGCGGCGAGAGGAACTGGTGGAGCAGGTAGCCGTGCGCGGCGTGCACCTCGACCACGTCGAACCCGGCGGCGAGGGACCGGCGGGTGGCTGCGGCGAACTGGCCGGGTACCGCGGCGACCTCGTCGGCGGTGAGCTCGCGCGGGGCGGCGAGCCCCTCGAACGCGAGGTCCGAGGGCGCGACCGTGGACCAGCCGCCCGACGCCTCGGGCACGGAACCGGAGCCGTCCCCGAACCCGCGGTAGGTCGACGCCTTGCGACCCGCGTGCGCGAGCTGCACGCCCGCGACGGCACCGCGGCTGCGGACGAAGTCGGTGACGCGACGCCAGGCCACCACGTGCTCGTCGCCCCAGATGCCGACGTCCTGCGGCGAGATGCGCCCCTCGGGGACGACGGCCGTCGCCTCGGTCATGACGAGCCCGAAGCCGCCGACGGCGCGGGCGCCCAGGTGGGCGAGGTGCCAGTCGGTGGGCAGGCCGTCCGGTCCGGCGGAGTACTGGCACATGGGCGCCAGCCAGACGCGGTTGCGGAACGTGGTCCCGCGCAGGGTCAGGGGCGACATCAGGAGGCTCACGTGCAGTGGGAACCCTTCTCGGCACGCCGGGCATTCCGTGCCGGCGCAGTGGTGCGGCTCACAGGGAGGGCGCAGGGGTCACCCTGCCGCGTCCAGCCAGGCGAGCAGGATGTTGCCGGCGGTCAGCAGCCCCAGGACCAGCATCCCGACGCGGAGGGCGCCGTCCCCGATCGCGCCGCGGGCCGGTGCGGGACGGAGGGTGTCCCCGCGCCCGTGGTCCGGCCACCCGCCGTCGATCCGGTTGCCGATGTCCCCGTCGGAGCCTCCGACGGGGCCCGAGGAGCTGCCGGGCGTCGGGTCGGAGCCTCCGACGGGCCACGCCTCGTCGCCGAGGTCGCTGAGATCCCCGGCATCGCGGGGCTCGCCGAGCGCGCCGACCTCGCCGTCGGAGCCTCCGACGGACTCCGGGGCCCGGCCGATCTCGCCGTCGGAGCCTCCGACGGGCCCGTCGCCCGCGTCGGGCTGCCCGGGACGCTGCGCGGGGACGTCCGGCGCCGCCCAGACCTCCCGCGGCCGGAACACGTCGTCGACGGTGAGCAGCTCCGGGCTCGCCGGTCCGGTGAGCTCCGCGGCCAGGTAGTCGCGGACCAGGCGGGCGTCGGCGGGCGCCAGCACCGGCGGCAGCGCGGCCAGCCACCCGGCGAGCCGGTGCTCGCCCACCGCGACGGCGCCGCCGCGGACGGTCGCGGGCGGGAGGTCCTGGCCGGCGAGGCTGACCACGGCACGGACGGTGCGGCGGTGCGTGGGTGCGAGCAGCGACGTCACCGCCCCGGCGGCGTCGGCGGCGGCCGCCACGTCCGGGGTCCGGCCGTAGCCGTGGAGCCGCAGGGTGCCGTCGACGATCGTCGCGGAGCCGTCCCAGTGCAGCGACTGGATGACGACGACGCCACCCGGGCCGATCGCGAGGCAGTCGAGCGTGCGGGAGGCGCTGCCCGGGCGTCGGAGGTCGTGCAGGGTCGTCCAGCCGTCGGGCGGGTCGAGCACCACGGCGTCCTCGTCGCCCGTCAGCCAGTCGTCGAACCAGGTGCGGGTCGGGGCCGCGTCACCGGGACCGGGGCGCCCGGCGCCGTCCGCGGTCGTGCGGGCGGGGTCGGCGACGCGTCTCCGGACCAGCCGCCGCGCTCGTCGCGCCGCCGGCCGGCCGGGCTCGTACCCGTGGACCATCCGCCTCACCCCGTAGGGACCTATCGGCCGCCACCACCCCGGACCTGAGCGGTCACCCGGCGCGCGGTGACCCCGGCGTGCCCGGTGCCGGCGCGGGTCAGAGGCCGCTGCGCCGCGCGTACGCCGCCGCGTCGACGCCGCGGAGCTCGCAGAACTCCCGCACCGGCCCGGTGATCAGCAGGTCCACCCGGCGCAGGTCGGCCACGGTGCGCGCCCCGAGCAGCGTCATGATGTCGCCGACCTGCTCGAGCCACGCCTGGATGCGCGCGACGAGGGCCGCCTCGCCCTCGGTGAGCAGCACCCGGAGGAACCCCCCGGCCACGCCCACGGCGGTCGCCCCGAGGGCGAGCGCGCGCACGACGTCGAGCGGGTGCCGCACCCCGCCGGAGGCCAGCAGGTCCACCCCGTCCACCGAGGAGGCGTCCAGCAGCCCCTCGACGGCCGACTGCCCCCACCCGGCCAGGTAGTCCATGCCGCCGTCGGTGCGGCGCGCGGACTCGATGGCCGTGAAGTCGGTGCCGCCGCGGCCGGACACGTCGACGGCCGCGACCCCGAGGTCCCGCAGCCGGGCGACGGTGCCGCGGCTCATCCCGGCGCCGACCTCCTTGACGACGACCGGCACGCCGACCTCCGCGACGATCGCGGCGATGGTGTCCGTCCACCGCGTGAAGTCCCGGTCGCCCTCCGGCATGACGATCTCCTGGGCCGGGTTCACGTGGACCTGGAGCGCGTCGGCCTCGAGGATCTCCACGGACCGGCGGGCCTGCGCGGGCGTGAGGTTCGGGTTGACGTTCGCCATGACGAACCCGTCGGGGTTCAGGTCGCGCAGCACCCGGAACGACGGGATCGCGGCGGGCTCGCGGTGCAGGATCCCCGTCGAGCCGGAGGCGATCGGCACGCCGGTCTCGCGGGCCGCCAGGGCGAGCGCGCGGTTGATCGTCGCGGTGTGGGCGGTGCCGCCGGTCATGCCGTTGATGAAGAGCGGCACCGGCCAGTCCAGCACCCGGCCGGTGGCGCGCAGGGAGACCTCGCTCCGGTTCCCGGCGGCGAGCGGGTGGTTCAGCGGCCGCACGTGGTCGAAGTCGTGGGCCCGTGGCTCGGCGTGCTGGGCGGACGCGAGGCGGACGTGGTCGTCCTTGCGGCGGGCGTCCTGGGCCGCGGCACCGGGCTCGTCCTGGGCGCCGAGCGGTGCGGTGGCGGGGCCGTCCGGGTCCTCAGCGGTCATCGGCGTGCTCCTCCCGGGGCGGCTGCACCCGCAGCGACAGGTGCCGCACGTCCGACAGCTCCCAGTCGCGGAGCATCGGCTCGAGGTCGGTGCCGGCGTCCACCAGCACGATGCCGCAGTCCCCGCCGCCCGCGCCGGAGGACTTGGCCGCCGCGCCGACGCTCTCCGCCGTCTCGCACAGCGTCCGCAGCGCGGGGGTCTCGATGTCGACGCCGGCGGCGCGTGCCAGCGACGTGAGCAGCCCGCGGGCGCGGTGGATCTGCGCCTTCGCGGCCGGGGCGTCGTCCCGCTCGATGGCGTCCGCGAGGGCGTCCACGCAGGCGCGGGACGCCGCGAGGAAGTCGGGGTAGTGGCTCTCGGCCACCTCCTTGCGGGACTGCATCGCCTCGACCAGGCGGGTCGTGGAGGCCGGCACGCCGGTCCACCCGACGACGAGGCGCATGGTCCGCGGCGTCGGCAGCCGCCGCACGGACAGGCCGGGCCAGTCGGCGTCGAGGAGGGCCGTCAGCGGGCGCTCGGCCCCCGACTCCTCGCCGGCGGCCAGCGACGCGCGCAGCCACTCGCGGTCCAGCGCCGCGTACCGGATCCAGCCGCCGTAGAGGCTCGCCGCGACGTCGCCGCCGGACCCCATCGGGTTGACGGCGACGGTCGCCAGCAGCGCGAGGCGCAGCAGCCGGTCGGTCGGCAGCCCGAGGTCGTAGAACCGGTCGAGCGCCCGCACCGTCGCCGCGGTGACCGCCGCCGACGACCCGAGGCCGAACTTGCGGCCCGACCGGTCGTCGAGCTCCGAGGTGATCGTGATGTCGTAGAACCCGAGCGTGCGGCCCTGCTCGGCCGCGAACCGCTCGACGACGTCGATCGCGGCGAGCACGTAGTCGAACGGGCGGCTGTCGTGGTCCAGCACCACCCGGTCGCCGCGACGGCGCCAGACGACGGGCAGCCGGCCGTACTGGTCGGAGGCGATGGATCCCGCACCCTCGGCCGGGGCGAGCCGCACCGTGACGTGCCGGTCCACGGCGACGAGCACCGCCGGGTAGCCGGCCTCGACGACCGCGTACTCCCCGGCGACGAAGAGCTTGCCCGGTGCGCAGACCTCGATCGCGCCGCCGGGGACCCCGCCGGTCGTCCCGCCGCTCACGCCGCGCCCCCCGCGTCGACGCGCAGCCCCGGCCCCGGACGGGCCGTGACGACCCGGCGCGTGCCGCCCTCGGACAGCGCGCCGGCGAGCGCGGGCAGGTCGGGCGCGGCGCACAGCACCTTGACGTTCGGGCCGGCGTCGATGGTGGCCCAGCACGGCAGCCCGTCGGCCCGCAGCGCCTGCACCTGGTCGAGGACGGCGACGGTGTGGGCGGTCCAGTACCGCACCGGCGGGCGGGCGCCGAGCATCGTGGCGTGCATCCGCAGCGCGTTGGACTCGGCGAGCTCCCCGAGCGCCGCCAGGTCGCCCGCCCGCACGGCGTCGAGCATGAACGCGACGTCGCGCTCCGTCGCGTCGGTCCAGGCGGGGAAGAACGGCGACGTCTCGACGGTGCGGCGCATGGCCTCGCGGCTGGAGACCGCCTTGCGGCCCGCGTCCAGCACGACGACGGCCATCGCCGGGTCGAGCGCGCCGCCCGGCTCGCCGCCGGGGACGGGCTCGGCGTAGGACGACGCGTCGTCCGTGCCGGCGTGCCACACGACGAGCCCGCCGAACACGGAGCGGGACGCCGAGCCCGAGCCGCGCCGGGCCAGCCGCGACAGCCCGCGCGCGTCGAGGTCCAGGCCGTAGACCGCCGCGGCCGCCCCGGCGAGCGCCGCGAACCCGCTCGCCGACGACGCCAGCCCGGCGCCCGTCGGGACCGTGGAGACCGAGTCGACCACGGCGTGCGCGGACGACCCCGCGAGGGACCGGACCAGGTCGAGGAACCGGGAGACCCGCGCCAGCTCGCCGTCGGACATCGGCCGGCCGTCGAGGGAGGCGGTGTCCGCGTCGGCGTCCGGGTCGAGCGTCACCGTCGTGGTCGCGTGGAACGCGTCGAGGGTGAGCGACAGGCTGGACGTCGCGGGCAGCGCCAGGGCCTCGTCGCGCTTGCCCCAGTACTTGGCGAGGGCGATGTTGGCGTGCGCGACGGCGGTCGCGGAGTTCGTCATCCGAGGGACACCTGGGCGGAGGGAGCGGCGGGTCGCCGCGCGTCGGTCCGGTGCAGCCAGGTGCGCGCCGCGCCCGCGCGGCGCAGGGCAGCGGCGATCGTACCAGCGGAGGTCGCGTCGGCCGCGAGCGCCAGGAGGCATCCGCCCTGGCCACCGCCGGTGAGCTTCGCGCCGAGGGCACCCGCCGCGAGCGCCGCCCCGACCAGCCGGTCGAGCTCCGGGGAGGACACGCCGAGCTCCGCCAGCACGCCGTGCGCGCGGGTCATCCGGGCACCCAGCTCGCGGGGCCGGTCGCGGGCCAGGTCCAGCACGACGTCGCGGGTGATCTGCCCGAGCTCGGCGACCAGCTCGTCCCCGCGGGCGGGGTGGCGCTCGCGGAACGACCGCACGTCCGCGACGGCCACCCGGGTGCGGCCGTGCACGCCGGTGTCGGCGACCACCAGGTGCGCGCGCAGCCGCAGGTCGAGCGGGCGGATCTCGCCCGCCTGGAACCAGATCGGCTCGGTCGAGGCGGTCGTGCGGGCGTCGAGCCCGCTGGGGTTGCCGTGGGCGACCCGCTCGCCGACCTGCACCAGGTCGAAGTGCTCCTGCGGGGTGAGCGTGCGCCCGGCCAGGTCCGCGAGCGCCAGCGCCAGCGCGCCGGCCGTCGCGGCGCTCGACCCCAGCCCGCGGGCCGCCGGGATCGTCGACTCCGTCGCCAGGACGATCCCGCGGTGCGGCAGGCCCAGGTGGTCGAGGGTCGCCTCGACGGCGGCGCGCGGGGCGGCGAGCTGCTCCGGGGCCTCCGCCAGCGGGCCGGAGTACAGCACCGACTCCAGCGTCAGGGGGCCGTCCTCGCGGCGGGCGGTCGCGCGCATCGGCAGGCTGGCCAGCGGCAGGGCGATGGCCGGCTCGCCGTACACGACGGCGTGCTCGCCCACGAGGATCGCCTTGGCGCGCGTGTGCCCGGCGCCGGTGCTGCGGTCGGTGCGGATGGTCGGCTCCTTCACATCAGGTGCGCGACGAACCACGGGGCCGCGTACAGCGACATGAACTGCACCCCGAAGTTGACGCCCAGCCGGTTCAGCGTGCCGCAGGTCAGCCCGACGAGCAGCACGGCGAAGACGTTGATCAGGCCCGCGTCCAGGTACGCGAGCAGCAGCACGAACACGACGAACAGCGCGAGCACCGCCTCGTGCGGGACGTACCGGGTGACGAGCGCGGTCAGCCGGAACGAGTACCGCACCGCCAGCACGTACGACAGCACCAGCGCCACGACGGTGCCCACCACGACCGCCGCGACGAGCTGCGGCGTGGACAGCAGGTGGTGCACGTTGCGGTCGAGCGTGAGCACCGGCGGGGCGTTGAACAGCGCGTTGGCCGGCCCGACGGCGACCGGGGACAGCGGCAGCCCGACGGCGACCAGCGGGATGATGACGCCCGCGAGGTACGTGGAGTGCGCGAGCGCCGCCATCGACGTCACGGCGCGGGACGCGCGGTCGCGCGCCTCCTTCGCGCGGGCGCCCGCGGCCTCGCCCATGAGCAGGGTCAGCGCGACGGGGCTGAGGAAGAACAGCGGCGTCGACGCGGCGGACACCGTCGCGCTCGCGCCGAGCTCGGCGCGGGTCAGCAGGCGCCGGGGGCTGAGCGGTGCGCCCCGGAGCTCGCCCCGGGTGATCCGCACCGGCGTGCGCGGGCCGCGGGGCAGCGCCTCCCGCAGCGTCGGGTTGAGCAGCGTGGCCAGGCTCAGCAGCAGCGGTCCGGCGGTGATCGACAGGAAGAACGAGACCGTGATCGTGCCGTCCTCGGGCAGGACGCCGGTCTGCCGGTACAGCGCCTGCACCCCCTGGAACAGCAGGCCCAGCGGGATGATCGCGAGCAGCGACAGCACCCGGTTGCGGCCGAGCAGGGCCAGCACGACCGCACCGCCGACGAACAGCAGGGAGCCGTACTCGCGCAGCTGCTCGGCCCACGGGGTGATGGCACCGGCGATCAGCAGCGCGAGCGGCACCGCGACGAGCGTCCCGACCACGGAGCCGGCCGCCATCTTGCGGATCGTCTCCGCGGCCCGGCCCTCCCGCTTCAGCGTCAGGGCGTGGTCGATCATCGGCGCGGACAGCACCCCGCCGGGCAGCCCGACCAGCGCCGTCGGGATCGAGTTGGTGAGGTTCAGCGTCACGACCGCCGCGATGAAGAACGCGAGCACGACCTGCGGGTCGGTGCCGGCCAGCACCAGCGCGAGCGTCACGGGCAGCAGCACCGACGTCTCGTCGGTCCCGGGGATGAAGCCGATCAGCGTGTACAGCAGCACGGCGGCCAGCGCGGCGCCGGCCATCGGCAGCAGGAGGGCGAGGTCCACGGTCGGCGGCTCAGGCGGCCGGGCCGGCGGGGGCGCCGGGCGCGGCGGGGGCCGCGCGGTGCGCGTCCGCGTCGTCGGCGACGATCTGCACGTCGCGCTTCGGCCGCACCAGCAGCACGGCGACGCCGAACCCGACGACGGCCCCGCCCAGGCCCCAGAAGAACTCCGAGGACCCGAGCGCCCGCCCGGCGACGACGGCCAGGACGGTCGCCGCGGCGCACACCGCGAGCGCCACGACCAGGTCCCGCAGCGACACGCGGTCGCCCCAGATCTCGACGTACTGCTCGTCGTCGGTCACGTTCCTCCTGTCGGCCACGGTCCGCCACCCTAGATCCTGCGTGGGCGGACCCCGTGCGGCCGGTGTGCGCGCGGGGTGGACGTGCTGGTGGCGCGCGTGCCGGCCGGGGGCCACTGTGGGGTGACCCGGACCGGGGCGGCAACTCGGGCGCCCGCGGGGTCCGTGCCCGGGTGGCGCTTCCCGCCAGGACCCGGACGATGGATGAGCATGAGCGACCAGACGACACCCCAGGACCCGAGCACCCAGCACCCCGCGCCGGAGCAGCCCGCGCAGCAGATCGCGCACCCCGGCCTGACGGACGACATGCGGCAGCAGCCCGACCACGGCGAGGACACCTACGTCGGCTCCGGACGCCTCGAGGGCAGGCGCGCGCTCATCACCGGCGGCGACTCCGGCATCGGCCGGGCGGTCGCGCTCGCGTTCGCGCGCGAGGGCGCCGACGTGGCGATCTCGTACCTGCCGGAGGAGGAGGACGACGCCCAGGAGACCGTCCGCCTGGTCGAGGCCGCGGGTCGGCGGGCCGTGACGTGCCCGGGCGACATCCGCGACGAGGCGTTCTGCGGCGCGCTCGTGGAGCGGGCGGTGCAGGAGCTCGGCGGGCTCGACGTGCTCGTCAACAACGCGGCGTACCAGATGGCCCAGGGCGGCGGCCTGCTGGACCTGACGACCGAGCAGCTCGACAGGACGTTCACGACGAACCTCTACGCGATGTTCTGGATCACGAAGGCCGCGCTGGCCCACCTGGGCGAGGGCGCCAGCATCATCAACACGACGTCGGTCCAGGCGTTCCAGCCGAGCCCCGAGCTGATCGACTACGCCGCGACGAAGGCCGCGATCCTCAACTTCACCAAGGCCCTCGCCCAGCAGGTCGCCGAGCAGGGCATCCGGGTCAACGCCGTCGCGCCCGGGCCGATCTGGACGCCGCTGATCCCCGCGACGATGCCCGCCGAGAAGGTCGAGCAGTTCGGCGGCGACACCCCGCTCGGCCGCGCCGGGCAGCCCGCGGAGCTCGCCCCGGCGTACGTGTTCTTCGCGAGCCAGGAGTCCAGCTACATCACGGGCGACCGCATCGGCGTCACGGGCGGCCGCCCCCTGAGCTGACCGCGCACCCACCCTCCGCCGCGAGCTCGGCAGTCCCAGGTGAGGTCGGCAGTCCGAGCTGCCGACCTCGCCACGGACGTGCCGAACTCGGCGGGTGGGGCGTCAGGGGGGTGTCAGGGCGCGGGCGCGGCGGAGGACGGCGTCGAGCATGTCCGGCGTCAGGCGGCCCGTGAAGGTGTTCTGCTGGCTGACGTGGAAGCAGCCCAGCAGGGTCAGGCTGTCGCCGCGCGGGTGCTCGACGACGTGCTCGGCGCCGTGGGCGAACCGGGGCCGCGGGCGCGGGACGGCCCAGCCCTGCTCGTCGAGGGTGCGCAGCAGGGCGTCCCAGCCGAACCCCCCGAGCACCACCGCGACCCGCGGGCGGACGAGCTCGAGCTCCCGGGCCAGCCACGGTCCGCAGCGGTGGCGCTCCTCGGGCAGCGGCTTGTTGTCCGGCGGCGCGCAGTGCACCGGCGCGGTGATCCGCACGCCGGTCAGCGTGAGCCCGTTCCCGCGGTGCACCGACGTGGGCTGCGAGGCCATGCCGACGCGGTGCATCGCGGCGAACAGGAAGTCGCCCGACCGGTCGCCGGTGAACATCCGGCCGGTGCGGTTCGCGCCGTGCGCGGCGGGCGCCAGGCCGACGACCAGCACCTGCGCGTCCGGGTCCCCGAACCCCGGGGCCGGGCGGGCCCAGTACTCCTGGTCGCGGAACGCCGCCCGCTTCACGTCCGCGACGTGCTCCCGCCACGCCACGAGCCGCGGGCACGCGCGGCACTCGACGACGGCGCCGTCCAGCCCGGCGAGGTCGAGTGCGGCCGACGCGGCGGCGGCCGGGTAGCCGGGGTCGTCCGGGGTCCGGTCGTCGATCTCCACGCCCCCATCCTCCGCCCCACCGCGGCCCGCCTGCCGCCCACCCCTCCGCCCGCCGACCCCTCGGCCGAGGTCGGCAGTTCGCGTGCGAGTTCGGCACCTGGAGCTGCCGAACTCGCCTCGGAGTGCCGAACTCGCGGGAAGGTGGGGGGCCGGGGGGCGGTGCGGCGGGGGTCAGGCGAAGCGGGTGGGGTCGCCGGCGCCGGCGCGGACGACCTCCGGGTAGCCCTCGGACCAGTCGACGACGGTGGTCGGCTCGGTGCCGCACTCGCCGGCGTCCACGACGGCGTCGACGACGTGGTCGAGCTCCTCCTTGACGGTCCACCCGTCGGTCTGCGGCTCGGTGTCCCCGGGCAGGATCAGCGTCGAGGACAGCAGCGGCTCACCGAGCTCGCGCAGCAGCGCCTGCACCACGCGGCTGTCGGGGATGCGCACGCCGACGGTCCGCTTCTTCGGGTGGGCGAGCCGGCGCGGCACCTCCTTCGTGGCCGGGAGGATGAACGTGTACGGCCCGGGCGTGGCGGCCTTGATCGCGCGGAACGGCGCGTTGTCCAGGCGGACGAGCTGCCCGAGCTGCGCGAAGTCCAGGCACATGAGCGTGAAGTGGTGCCGGTCGTCGAGGTGCCGGATCGCGCGGATGCGGTCGGCACCCGTGTGGCTCTCCATGCGGCAGCCGAGCGCGTAGCCGGAGTCCGTCGGGTAGGCGATGAGCGCGTCGTCGCGGAGCAGGGCGACGAGCTGGCCGATCGAGCGGGCCTGCGGGTCGTGCGGGTGGACGTCGAAGTACCGGGCCATGACGTCGAGCCTGGCACGCCACCCGCCCCCGGACCACCCGCGCCCGCCGCCCCCGGACCACCCGCGCCCGCCGCCTACGCGTCCACGCACGCCCCTTCAGGGGGCAGGACGGATCCGATCGCACCGGCACGCCCGGCGTGTCCGTTCGTTCGGATCCGAACGGTCGTGTGGTGAGGAGGGGACGGGAGGTGGGGTGGGGACGGGAGGGAGCGAGGGTGGTCAGGTGAGGACGGCGACCAGGAAGTCGGACTCCGGGGTGAACGGCCGCAGGTCCCACGTCGCGAACCGGTGGTCGACGCGCAGGCCCGCGGCGGCGGCGTCGGCGTCGAGCGCCTCGAACGGGTAGCCCCGCCCGGCGCCGAACCCGACGACGAGCCGGCCACCGGGTGCGAGGTGCGCGCGGATGCGGCGCAGCACCTCGGCCTCCGTGCCCTCGGCGACGAAGGTCAGCACGTTGCCCGCCATCACGGCCACGTCGAACGGCTCGTCGATGCCGGCGGCGGGCAGGTCGAGCTCCGCGAGGTCGCCGACCAGCCAGGTGCCGCCGGGGTGGTCGGCGCGGGCGGCCTCGACGAGCACCGGGTCGACGTCGACGCCGACGACGGTGTGCCCCCGCCGCACGAGCTCGCCGCCCACGCGGCCGGGGCCGCAGCCCGCGTCGAGCACGCGGGCGCCGCGGGGCACCATCGCGTCGACCGTCCGCGCCTCGCCCGCCAGGTCGGCGCCGTCGGCGGCCATGCGGCGGAACCGCTCGACGTACCAGGCGGACCGGTCGGGGTTCTGCTGGCCGATCTGCTCCCAGCGGGTGGGTCGACGCACGGTGCTCCTTCGGGCGGGCGGGTGGACGCCCCCGAGCCTAGGCGTGCCGGCCGCCGACCCCGGGCCGCCGCTTGACCACCGGCGCATGCTGGTGTGCGTGACCGACGAGACCCGCACGTTCACCATCGCCGAGGCGTCCGCGGCGACCGGCCTGTCCGCCCACACGCTGCGCTACTACGAGCGTGACGGCCTGCTGCTGGACGCCGTGGAGCGCGACGCCTCGGGTCACCGGCGCTACACCGAGCGCGACCTCGGCTGGCTGCACCTGCTGACGCGGCTGCGGGCGACCGGCATGCCGATCCGGGAGCTCCGCGAGTACGTGGCGCTGGTCCGCCGCGGGGACGGCACGGAGCCGGAGCGGCTGGCGCTGCTGGTCGCGCACCGGGACGCCGTGCGGGCGGAGCTCGCCGCGGCCGCCGAGCACCTGGCGATCATCGAGATGAAGATCGGGATGTACGAGGCGCGGCTCGGCACGGGCACGCCGGTCCCGGAGGCCGCGCCCGAGGCGCTGGCCGCCGGGCGCTAGCCACCCGCCGGTGCAGACCGCGTCGGCCGGCCCCCGCCGTCGTCAGGCCGGCGCGAGGTGCCCCGGCCTGACCTCGTACTCCCCGGGCGCGAGCACCAGCTCCCCGTGCCCGCCGGTGAGCGACCGCAGGTCGAGCGCGTAGCGGACGACCTCGGCCTCGGGGACGACGGCCTCGATCCGCACGCGCCCGTCGTCGGTGGTGCCGGTGGCGGTGATGCGCCCGCGGCGGCCCGACAGGTCGCCGAGCACGTCCCCCTGCGCGGCGGACGGGACGACGACGGTGACGTGCAGGGTCGGTTCCAGCAGGACGGTGCCGGCGGACGCGAGGGCGGCGCGCACCCCCGCGGCGGCGGCCGTGCGGAACGCCATGTCGGAGGAGTCGACGGCGTGCGCCTTGCCGTCGTGGACCTCCACCTGCACGTCGACGACGGGGTGGCCCAGCGGCCCGCCCGCGGCGAGCGCCTCCGCGGCCCCGCGCTCGACGGCCGGCAGGTACGCCCGGGGCACCGCGCCACCCACCACGGAGTCGACGAACGCGAACCCGGTGCCGGGTGCCCGCGGGGTGAGCCGCAGCTGCACCACGGCGAACTGCCCGTGGCCGCCGGACTGCTTCTTCAGCCGCCCCTCGGCCTCGGCCGGGCCGGCGAGCGTCTCCCGGTACGCGATGCGCACGGGCTCGGTGGTGACGTGGACGCCGAACACCCGGGCGAGCCGGTCGACGGCGACCGCGAGGTGCGCGTCCCCGAGCCCCCGGAGCACCGTCTGGTGGGGGGTGCGGTCGACCCGCAGCGTGGGGTCCTCCGCCGCGAGGCGTGTCAGCGCGGCCGACAGCTTGTCGTCGTCGGCCTGGCTGACCGGTGCGAGCGCGACGGCTAGCACGGGCTCCCGCGGCGGCAGCGTGACCGGCCGCACGGGCTGGGCCCGCGACGCGAGCAGCGTGCCGGCCGGCGCGCCGGCGAGCTTGGCGACCGCGCCGACGGACCCGGCGGGCAGCGCGTCGACGGGGAGGTGGTCGCGGCCGCGCAGCCGGAACAGCCCGTGCAGCCGCTCCTCCGCGCCCGTGCCCGCGGCGACCAGCCGGTCCCCGGAGCGGACGGTGCCGGACAGCACCTTGAACACGGACACCTGCCCGACGAACGGGTCGGCGACCGTCCGGAAGACGTGCAGCACGGTCTCGCCGTCCGGGTCGGCGGGGAGCTCCGTGACGGCACCGCCCCCGCCCTCCGAGCCGCTCCCGACCACGAGCCGCGCGGGCCTGTCCGCGGGCGACGGCCCGATCTCGCACACGAGGTCCGCGAGCCGGTCGATCCCCACCCCGGTGGCGGCGGAGGCGACGAGCACGGGCACGGCCCCGCCCGTCACGACCTCGCGCGCCAGCGTGCGCTCGAGGTCCGCGGCGCCGGGCTCCTCCCCGGACAGGTAGCGCTCGAGCTGCTCGTCGTCGTGGGCGACGATCTCCTCGGTGACCTCGCCGTGCAGCCGGTGCTCCTCGTCCGCCACGTCGGCGGGCAGGTCGCAGTCGTGGTGGCGGCCGTCGGTGCCGTAGTCCAGCCCGCGGTCGGACAGCACGTCCGCGACGCCGTGCAGCGCCCGCTCCTCGCCGAGCGGCAGCTCCAGGGGCACGACGCCCGACGGGTCCCGGCCGGTGCGGGCCGCGAGGTCGCGCACCTGGTCGAGCACCCGGTGGAAGTCCGCGCGCGCCCGGTCCTCCTGCGAAACGACGACGAGGCGGGGGATCCCCGCCTCGTCGCACCGCCGCCAGACCGCCTCGGTCCCGGACTGCACCCCGTCGACCGCGCTGACCACCACCACCGCGAGGTCGGCGACGGCCAGCGCCGCGTCCACCGCGCCGGCGAAGTCCGGCGACCCGGGTGTGTCCAGCAGGGTGATGCGGTGGGGGCAGCCCTGGCTGCACGTCCAGTCGAGGTCGGCGACGCCCAGGCTCACGGACGAGCCGCGCGCGACCTCCTCGGGCTCGTGGTCGCAGACCGTCGAGCCGTCCTCCACCCTGCCGGCCCGGGGGACAGCCCCGGACCGCAGCAGCAGGGCCTCAGCCAGTGTCGTCTTGCCGGAACCGCCGTGGCCGACGAGCGCCACGTTGCGGACCGACGGCGTCGTCGCCGTCTCCATCGCTGGTCTCCCGGGTGTGCAGGGCCGCAGGACGCCACAGTAGCCACGTCGGGTGCCACGACGACAGGGACCTCGGCCGCTGGTGCGACCGAGGTCCCTGTGCTGCGCTGCGTGCCGTCAGGAGGCGGCGAGGATGTCCACGACGAAGACCAGCGTGGACCCGGCCGGGATGCCGTCCTTCTCCTGGTCGCCGTAGCCGAGGTCCGGCGGGACGACCAGCAGCACCTGGCTGCCGACGGGCTGACCGGCGAGGCCCTGCTGCCAGCCCTCGATGACGCCGGTCAGGGCGAACGTGGAGGACGCGCCGCGCTCCCAGGAGGAGTCGAACGGCGTGCCGTCCCAGAGCCAGCCGCTGTACTGCACGGTGAGCGTCTGCCCCGCCTCGACCGCGGGGCCGGAGCCCTCGATGAGCGGCTGCGCGACGAGCTCGGTCGGGGCGTCGCCGTCGACCGGCTCGATGGAGGGCTGGCCGTCGTCGGCGAGCGTCACCGTCGGCAGGCCCTCCGGCAGCGGCGTGACGGCGGTGCCCTCGGCGCGCGTCGGCACGGACTGCGTGCTCATCAGCTCGACCGCGAGCAGCAGCGTGCCGGAGGTGCTGGGGTTCGCGAACAGCAGGCGCGCGCCGACCTTCTGGCCGAGCACCTGCTCGAGCAGGGCGGGCGGGAGGTTCGCGTCGTCCGCGACGTACGACTGCGGGGTGCTGCCGTAGGTGCCGCCCTGGCTGCTGCCGTCCTCGCCGCTGACCGCCGCGATGTTGACGCCGATCAGCTGGCCCTCCTCGACGGTCTCGCCGGTGCCGGGCGTCACGACGCGCGCGACGGCGGCGGACACCGAGAACGGCTGCTCGAAGTCGAACGTGGGCTCCTCGCCGGGCTCGCCGGTCAGCGTGACGGCCTCGAGGGCGGCGACGTCCTCGGCGCTGGCCGTGGCGGCGGCGTCGGGCGACGCGGAGGCGGACGTGGAGGGGGAGGCGGAGTCGTCCGCGCCGTCGCTGCCGCAGCCGGCGAGCAGCAGCAGCGAGACGGCGAGGAGGGAGGCGGCCGTTCGGCGCACGAGCTCGTCCTTCGATCGGGGTCTGGCGGAGGGGTCATCGTAGGCGCCGGGCCTGTGCGTCCCCTGGGCGGGTGCGCACGACGGCGGTCCACCGCCCGGCCCGCGCCGCGGCCGACGCGCGTCAGTCGCGGCGCACGATGGCCTCCGCGTGCGCCGCGACCCAGGACACCAGGGGCAGCAGGTGCGTGGCGAGCTCCCGGCCGAGCGGCGTCAGCGAGTAGTCGACCCGCGGCGGGATCGACGGCGTGGCCTCGCGCAGCACCAGCCCGTCGGCCTCCAGGGTCCGCAGCGTGGAGGCGAGCATCTTCTCGCTGATGCCCTCGACCACCCGCCGCAGCTCGCCCCAGCGCCGGGTGCCCTCCGACAGCGCGACCAGCACCAGCACGCCCCACTTGCTCGTCACGTGGTCCAGGACGATCCGGCTGGGGCACGCCGCGGGCAGCACGCCGTCCGTCAGCAGCTCCTGCAGCGCGCTCGACCTCGGTGCCGCACCGGGTGCGGACGACTGCAGCGGGCTGGCCTCGATGCTCACCGTCATGCCAGTACCTTACGCAGAAGTGGGTACCCGCGATCCGGAAGGTTCGCGCGGCGCCGCTGGTTGGGGCGGGTGCCGGGCGCGGGCCCGGTGGCGCCGTCACCCGGCGCGCTACGGAAGGGAAACCCCCATGTCGATCGTCGTCACCGGTGCCACCGGCCACCTGGGCCGCCTCGTCGTCGAGCACCTGCTCGCGGACGGCGTGCCCGCCGAGCAGGTCGTCGCCACCGGACGCCGCACCGAGCGGCTGGCGGACCTCGCCGAGCGCGGCGTGCGCGTGGCGGCCGTGGACTACGAGGACCCGACGACGCTGGCCGCCGCGCTGGACGGCGCCGACGTCGTGCTGCTCGTGTCCGGCAGCGAGGTCGGCCGCCGGGTCCCGCAGCACCGCGCGGTCGTCGAGGCGGCGGTGGCGGCGGGCGCGCGCCGGCTGGTCTACACGTCGGCCCCGCACGCGGACGCGACGCCGCTCGTGCTCGCGCCGGAGCACAAGGCCACGGAGGAGATCATCCGGGCGTCCGGCCTGACCTTCACGCTGCTGCGCAACGGCTGGTACACGGAGAACTACCTCGGCGACGTCCAGCAGGCCCGCGAGTCCGGGGAGATCGTCGCCGCCGTCGGCGACGGCCGGGTCGCCAGCGCCCTCCGCGACGACTTCGCGGCCGCGGCCGCCGTCGTGCTGCGGACCGAGGGCCACGACGACGCGGTGTACGAGCTGGCCGGCGACGTCGCGTGGTCGTTCGACGAGCTCGCCGCCGCGGCGTCCGAGGTGCTGGGCCGCCCCGTCGTGTTCCGCGCGGTGACGTCCGAGCAGCGCCGGGCGGACCTGCTGGCCGCCGGGCTCGACGAGGGCACCGCGGGGTTCGTGGTCGCGCTGGACGAGAACACCCGCGACGGGCTGCTCGCCGGGGGCACGGACGACCTGTCGCGGCTCATCGGGCGGCCGACGACGCCGCTCGTGGACGGGCTGCGCGCGGCGCTCGCGGAGGGCTGAGCGGCCGGGGTGCTCGGGCGGGGCTGAGCGGGCGGGGCTGTCGGGGCCGGGCGGGCGGGCGCGGACCGGACGCCGGTCGCGCCGCCCGCCGTCCCGCCCGCCGCCCCGCCCCCGGATGCCGGGTCGTCCTCCCGGTGTGAGGCTCGGAGCATGACGCGATTCGGGTACACCCTCATGACCGAGCAGTCCGGCCCGAAGCAGCTCGTCGGCTACGGCGTCGACGCGGAGCGGCTCGGGTTCGACTTCCTCGTCTCCAGCGACCACGCGTTCCCGTGGCTCGACGAGCAGGGGCACGCGCCGTACGCCTGGACGCTGCTGGGCGCGGTCGCGCAGGCCACGTCCCGGGTCGGGCTGATGACGTACGTGACCTGCCCCACCGTGCGGTACCACCCGGCGATCGTCGCGCAGAAGGCCGCGACCGTCGGCGTGCTGTCGGACGGGCGCTTCACGCTGGGGCTCGGCGCGGGGGAGAACCTCAACGAGCACGTCGTGGGCGAGCGCTGGCCGGCGGTCGGCGAGCGGCACGACATGCTGGAGGAGGCCGTCGAGATCATCCGCGCGCTGCTGGACGGCGACCGGCTGACGTTCGACGGCGTGCACTTCCGCGTGGACTCCGCCCGGCTGTGGGACCTGCCGGACCAGCCGGTCGAGATCGGCGTGGCCGTGTCGGGCGCGCAGTCGATCTCCCGGTTCGCCCCGCTGGCCGACCACCTCATCACCACCGAGCCGGAGGCCGACCTGCTGCAGGGCTGGGACGACGCCCGCGCGCAGGCGGCGGCCGAGGTCGGCGCGGAGCCGCCCGCCCCGTCCCGCAAGATCGGGCAGATCCCGATCTCCTGGGACCCTGACGTGGAGACCGCGAAGCGGCGCGCGCACGAGCAGTTCCGGTGGTTCGCCGGGGGCTGGCACGTCAACGCCGACCTGCCGACCACGGAGGCGTTCGACGCGGCCAGCCAGTACGTCCGCCCGGACGACGTCGCGGAGACGATCCCCTGCGGCCCGGACCTCGACGCGATCGTCGAGGGCGTGAGCGCCTACTGGGAGGCGGGGTTCACCGACATCGCGCTCGTGCAGGTGGGCGACGCCGCGCAGCAGCGGTTCCTCGACGAGGCCGCCGGGCCGCTGCTGGAGAAGCTGCGCGAGGCCGCGCCGTCGTCGTGACCGCGTCGTGAGCGCGTCCGGCCGTGCCCAACCGGCCGGTTGACCAACCCCACGGTTCGAGAGGAGCACCATGGCTGTCACCGCGTTCCAGGACCTGCCGCTCGCCGACCGCGACCGCGCGTGGGACGGCGCCGCCGCCGAGAAGCGCGTCCGCGCCTGGGCGGGTGCCGAGGACGGGCCGAACGAGAGGTACCGCGACGCGCACGTCTGGTGCGACGCCGACGCGAAGGAGAACGTCACGGCGTACAAGCTGCTGATCGCCGACGTCGTCGACGACCGGCTGGTGGCGGTGCCGCGGGGCGTGTTCGCCGCCGCGGCCGTCCTGCAGGGCTCGCGCGGCGGCGTGGACCTGCCGGCGAAGGACGTCGACCGCGTGAAGAGCCACCTAGCGAAGTACTACCGGAAGCTCGACGAGACGCCGCCCTGGGAGGACTGACCGGGCGCGCGCCGGGCGGGGGGGCGGCACCCCGGGTCGCCGGACCGCCGGTCGGGGACGTCCGGCGCCCTGCTCAGGGGGCCGGCGGACCCGTCGATTCGGCCTCCCGAATCGGCCCGGAACGCGTGACGTGGGCGTCGGCAGGCCCCACGATGGTGGACCGTGCCACCGACCCACAGCCCCTCCGGGGGCCACCCCGCAGCGCCCGCGCCCACCCCGACCCGCCGGCAGGTGCGCCGGTGGCGCCGCTACCTCGCGGACGAGCGGGCCGAGGCCGCCGCGTACCGCGACCTCGCGTCGCGCCGCACGGGTGAGGAGCGGGCGATCCTGCTGGCGCTCGCGGACGCCGAGAAGCGGCACGAGCAGCACTGGCTCGACCTGCTCGGCGACCAGGTGGGCCGCCCGCTGCGCGGCGACTACCGCTCGCGCGTGCTCGGCTGGCTGGCCCGGCGGTTCGGGGGCGTGTTCGTGCTCGCGCTCGCGCAGCGCGCCGAGTCCCGCTCCGCGTACGCGGACGACGCCGACGCGACCCCGACGATGGCCGCCGACGAGCGCATCCACGAGGAGGTCGTCCGCAGCCTCGCGATG
The DNA here is from genome assembly GCF_039548315.1 of Cellulomonas olei. Taxonomy (NCBI): domain Bacteria; kingdom Bacillati; phylum Actinomycetota; class Actinomycetes; order Micrococcales; family Cellulomonadaceae; genus Cellulomonas; species Cellulomonas olei. Next base: position 31,071 of record NZ_JBCLVN010000013.1, on the reverse strand, counting down.
CGCGGCCGCAACCGCATCTCGGGCACGTTCCGCGCCGCGGTGTTCGGCGCGAACGACGGCCTGGTGAGCAACCTCGCGCTCGTGCTCGGCATCGGCGCGAGCGGCGTCGCCACGTCCACCGTGCTCCTCACGGGCCTCGCCGGCCTGCTCGCCGGGGCGCTGTCCATGGGGGCCGGGGAGTACGTCTCCGTGCGCTCGCAGCGCGAGCTGCTCGAGGCGTCGCGGCCGAGCCGGAAGGCCCGCGAGGCGCTGCCGCACCTGGACCTCGACGCCAACGAGCTGGCGCTCGTCTACCGGGCGCGCGGGATGACGCCCGACGCCGCCCGGGAGCGCGCCGGCACCGTCCTGGCCGGGCTCGCCGTGCTGGAGGGCGCCGCGCCCGCGTCCGCGCTCACGCCCGGTGAGGGGGCGGTCGACGAGGCCGCGGACGCCGGGGCGGGTGCGGGCGGCGAGGGGGCGGCCGACGCGGGTGCCGCGACCTCGGCGGGCACGGCGGGTGCCGCGCCCGACGCGCCCGACGCGCCCGCCGAGGTCGTCGACGAGCACGAGACCGTCGGCTCCGCGGTCGGCGCCGCCGGGGCGAGCTTCTGCTTCTTCGCCACCGGTGCCCTGGTCCCCGTCGTGCCGTACCTGCTCGGCATGGAGGGCTGGCCGGCGGTCGCCCTCGCGAGCGGGCTGGTCGGCCTGGCGCTGCTCGGCACGGGGGCGACGGTCGGCGTGCTGTCCGGGTCCTCGCCGACCAAGCGCGCGCTGCGCCAGCTGGCGATCGGCTTCGGCGCCGCCGCCGCGACCTACCTGCTGGGTCTCGCGTTCGGGACGTCCGCGGCATGACGGCGGTCCACCCAGTGGGATGTGTCACACAGGGGGTGAGGTAAGGCTTGCCTTCGGGTTACGGTGGCGCCATGACCACGACCACCGCGCCGGCCGTCACCACGCCGTTCCGGTTCTTCGACGTGCGGGTCGCACGCGTCGTGGACCTCAGCCCGTCGTTCCGCCGCTTCACGTTCACCGGCGACGACCTCGACCAGTTCGCCGACAACGGCTACGACCAGCGCATCAAGCTGCTGCTCCCGCTGCCGTGCGGCTACGACACCGTCCCGCAGGGCGAGTCCTGGTACCTGCAGTGGCGCGACCTCCCCGAGGAGCTCCGCCACCCCATCCGCACCTACACCGCCCGCGCCGTCCGGCAGGACGCCCGTGAGCTCGACGTCGACGTCGTCCTGCACGGCGACGCCGGACCCGCCTCCCGCTGGGCCGCGTCCGCCGGCGTCGGCAGCTCCCTCGTCGTGCTCGGCCCCAACCGCGCGCACCCCGGGCCGTCCGGCGGCGTCGACTTCGTCCCGCCCGCCCACGCCGACCGCCTGCTCATCGCCGGCGACGAGACCGCGGTCCCCGCCATCGCCGGCATCCTCGAGCGCCTGCCCCGCGACGCCCGCGGCGAGGCCCTGCTCGAGGTCCCCGTCACCGGCGACGAGCTGCCCCTCGACGCCCCCGCCGGGGTCACCGTCCGCTGGCTCCCGCGCGACGGCGCCCCGTACGGCTCCCTGCTCGTCCCCGCCGTCCAGGCCGCCTGCACCCGCCTCATGCCCCACGAGGCCCCCGTCCCCGACGGCCTCGACCTGGAAGACGTCGACATCGACGGCGGCATCCTCTGGGAGGTCCCCGTCGACCACACCACCGGCGAGCCCCTGCGGCAGTCCGCCGCGCTCTACGCCTGGCTCGCCGGCGAGGCCGGGGCGATCAAGACGCTGCGCCGGCACCTCGTCGGCGGCTGCGGCGTCGACCGCAAGGCTGTGGCGTTCATGGGCTACTGGCGCGAGGGCCGCTCCGAGGGCGCCTAGCCCAAACGCCACCGCCACCGCCGCCCGGAGCGTCAGCCGCCCGGCCCCGCCGCTACCCGGGCGCTTCCCGCCCTCACCCCCGTCGGAGCCTCCCACGGGCGCTCGGAGGTGCCCGCGCGTCATCGGAGGCGCCCACGCGTCATCGGAGGTGTCCGCGGAGACCTCCGAGCCCGCGTCCCTCCCACCAAGCTCCGTCGGAGCCTCCGAACGTGCTCGGAGGTGTCCGCGCGTGATCGGAGGTGTGCGTGGAGGCCTCCGAGCCCGCGTGCCTTGCACCGAGCTCCGTCGGAGCCTCCGAAGGGGCGGCTGCGGCGGGGGACGTGCGCGTGGAGGACGCGCGCCGGGCTGTGGGCGTGCGTGCGGCTGCCCGAGCCGGGCAGAGCGCGTCCGGTGTCGCCGACGCCTGGTCAGGCGACGCAGAACTCGCGACCGTCCGGGTCGCGCAGGACGGTCCAGCGGCCGTGGGAGTCCGATCGTCGCGCGACGAGCGACCCGCCGGACGCCAGGGCCCGCGCCACGGTCGACGCCGGGTCGTCGGCGCGCAGGTCCAGGTGCACGTCGGTCTCCACGTGCGCGGGCCGCCCGGGCGCCGGCTGGACGATGAGGAGCAGCGTCGCGCTGCGGACGTGGACGAAGCCGTTCCCGCCGTCGGCCACCTCGCCCTCGAGCACCGCCGCCCAGAAGGCAGCCGTCCGGCCGGTGTCGGAGCTGTTGAGCGTCGCCGCGGAGACTCGCACCGTCATGCGCCGGACTGTAGGAGCGCCGCCCCGCCGCGGCGGGTGACCTCCGCCCCTGGCGCGCACGGTGCGCCTCGTGCGCCCGGGGCACCCGCTCCGCCCGTCAGGTCCCGCTTCCCGCCTCGGACGCCCGCCGGTCCCCCGCGGCCGGCACCGCGAGCGAGCCCAGCAGGGCCAGGCGCTCGGCGGTCTCGGTGCCGGGCGCCGCGTGGTAGACGACGAGCATGATGCCGTCGGTCCCGGCGACGGCGAGCTTCTCGCGATCCAGCCGGAGGTCGCCGACCACCGGGTGGTGGAGCACGACGGCGGCGCCGGCACGCTCGGCGATGTCGTGACGCGCCCACAGCCGCCGGAACTCGGGGCTGGCCAGCGACAGCTCGCCCACGAGCTCGACGACGCGCGGGTCGTCGGTGCGTCGCCCGACGGTCTTGCGGAAGCCGGCCAGCAGCGCGGCGGCGGCGCGCTCCCAGTCCTCGAACAGCGCCTGCTCGGCCGGGTCGAGGAACAGGTCGCGGAGCCGGTTCCCGCCCGGCACGAGCCGCGGGGAGATCGCGGCGGCGAGCGGGTTGGCGGCGAGGACGTCGAGGTGGCGCCCCTCCGCGAACGCGGCGACGGGCAGCTGTGCCACGAGGCGGGCGGTGCTGGCCGGGAGGACCTCGCGGCGGGGGCGTGCGCGCTCCCGACGTGGGCGGTCCGCGGCGAGGCCGAGCAGGTAGGTGTCGTCCTCGAGCTGCAGGACGCGGGCGATCGCGGACAGGACCTGGGCGGAGGGACGGCGGTCGCGGCCCTGCTCGAGCCGCAGGTAGTACTCCGCGCTGATCCCGGCGAGCATCGCGACCTCCTCGCGGCGCAGCCCCGGTACCCGCCTCACACCGAGCACGGGGATCCCGACCTGCTCCGGGGTGACGAGCTCGCGCCGGGCACGCAGGTACTCGCCCAGGGCGTTCGGCTCGTCGGTCACGTTCCGACGGTAGCGACGCGCGCCGGGCGCAGGGTGTGCCCTCCCGGTACCAGTGTCGCCAGGGGTCTGGGGCGGTGCGGGCGCGCCGCCGACGATCGTCGAGGCCGCTTCGTCACGCGATCGGGAGGGTTCCCATGTCACACGTCCTCGTCACCGGCGGGTCCGGGTTCATCGCCGGGCACGTGATCGTCCAGCTGCTGGAGCAGGGGAACACGGTGCGCGCCACCCTCCGCTCGCTGCGCACGGAGGCCGCCGTCCGCGCGGTGCTCCGCGACGCCGGCGCGGTCCGCGACGACGCGCTGACGTTCGTCGAGGCGGACCTCCTGCGGGACGCCGGCTGGGCGGCCGCGGTCGCGGGCGTCGAGCATGTCGTCCACCTCGCCTCGCCCGTACGGACCGGCAGGGTCGCGGACGAGGACGAGGTCATCGCGCCCGCCCGCGACGGGGCCCTGCGGGTGCTGCGCGCCGCCCGCGACGCGGGGGTCCGCCGCGTGGTCCTGACCTCGGCCTTCCACGCGGTCGGCTTCGGCCACGGGCCGGTCGACCGCGTGTTCACCGAGGAGGACTGGTCGCCGCTGCACGGGCCGGGCGTCGACGCGTACGGGCGCAGCAAGATCCTCGCGGAGAGGGCGGCCTGGGACTTCGTCGCGACCACCGGCGGGGCGCCGGAGCTGACGACCGTCCTCCCGGTGGCGGTCATGGGCCCGGTGATGGGCGACCAGGTCTCCGGGGCGAACCACATCGTGCTGAGCAGCCTGGCCGGCCGGATGCGCGGGTACCCGAACATGTTCGTCCCGGTCGTCGACGTGCGGGACGTGGCGGCGGCGCACGTCGCCGCGATGACGGCGACCGGTGCCGCCGGCGAGCGGTTCCTGGTCGGCACCGGCGAGCCGGCGATCGCGATGACGGAGATCGGCGCGCTGCTCCGGAACGAGCTCGGCGAGCGGGCGTCGAGGGTGCCGACCCGGCGGGTCCCGGACCTCGTCGTGCGGGCGACGGCGCTGTTCCGGGACGAGCTCAAGCCCGTGGCGGCGGACCTCGGCTACGTGAAGCGGGTGTCGACCGCCAAGACCCGCGAGGTCCTCGGCGTGACCCCGCGCCCCGCGCGCGAGGCGGTCCTCGCCGCGGGCCGGAGCATCGTCGCGCGCGGCCTCGCAGGCTGACCACGGCGCCCCCACCCCCGGACCCGCCCGGCACCCCCACCCCGCGCCCCCGCCCCGCTCCCGTCGGAGCCTCCCAGCGTGCTCGGAGAGGTCCGCGCGGGATCGGAGGTGCCCCCGGAGACCTCCGAACCCGCGTGCTCTCGACCGATTCCCCTCGGAGCCTCCGACGGGAACCTGGGTGGGGGGCGGTGCCTGAGTGGGGGGCGGTACCTGGGTGGGGGCGGTTACAGGGTTGCCGCCTTGCGTTCCAGGACCGACCGCTCGCGGGCGTTGCCGCACAACGCGGCCGCGCGCAGGAGCTCCGCCCGGGCCTCGTCGGTCCGGCCGAGGCGGGCGAGCAGCTCGCCGCGGACGCTCGGCACCAGGTACGTCCCGCGCAGGGCGCCGGCGTCGGCGAGGGCGTCGACCAGGGGCAGCGCGGCCGCCGGGCCGGACGCCTGGGAGACCGCGACGGCGCGGTTGAGCTCGACGACGGGGGACGGGGCGACCTGCGCGAGCGCCCCGTACAGCTCGACGACGCGCGCCCAGTCGGTGGCGGGCACGGAGGGGGCGAGGTCGTGCTGCTCGGCGATGGCGGCCTGGAGGCCGTACGGCCCGAGCCCGCGGCCGGCGGCGTGCGCGCGGGCCAGGGCGGCGCGGCCGCGGCGGATCGCGGACCGGTCCCACCGGCGGCGGTCCTGGTCGGCGAGCAGCACGGGCTCGCCGTCGGGGCCGGTGCGCGCGGGGAACCGGGCGGCGGTGAGCTCGAGCAGCGCGAGGAGGCCCTGGGCCTCGGGCTCGTCCGGGACCAGCCGCGCGAGCACCCGCGCGAGCCGGACCGCCTCGTGCGCGAGGTCGAGCCGGATCCAGGAGTCGCCGGTGGACGCCGACGAGCCCTCGGTGAACAGCACGTACACGACGTTCAGCACCGACCCGAGGCGCTCGGCGCGCTCGGCCGCGGGCGGGACCTCGAACCGCACGCCGGCGGCGGCGAGCGACTTCTTGGCGCGGGTGATCCGGGCCTGGACGGTCGGCACGGGGACGAGCAGCGCCGCGGCGACCTGCTCGCTGGTGAGCCCGCCGACCACCCGCAGCGTGAGCGCCAGCCGGGCCTCGCGCGGCAGCACGGGGTGGCAGGCCACGAACAGCAGCGCGAGCCGGTCGTCGTCGATCCGGTCGGGGTCCCACAGCACGTCGGGGTCGTCCGGGAGGGCGGGCGGGGCACCCGCGTGCGCGCCGCCCTCGGGCAGCCCGCGTCCCAGGGCGGCGTACCGGGTGTCCCGGGCGGACCGGCGCCGGAACGCGTCGACCGCCCGCAGCCGGCCGACGTGCAGCAGCCACGCGACGGGGTCGCGCGGGACGCCGTCGCGCGGCCACGCGACGAGGGCCTCGGCCAGCGCCTCGGACGCCACGTCCTCGGCCAGCGGGAAGTCGCCGGTGTACCGGGCGAGCGCGCCGACGATCCGCGCGGACTCGATCCGCCAGACCGCCTCGACGGCGCGCCGCCCGGCGTCGGCGGCGCTCAGTTCGTCCCGAGCTGCTCCCGCCACACGGCCTCCTTCTGGATCCACTCGTCGTCCTGCGGGAAGTCCTCGGGGCCGGTGACGCGGCGGACCTCGATCTTGTTGCCCGCGCCGTGCAGCGGGGCGCGCTTGGCCCACTCGACGGCGTCGTCGAGGGTGGGCACGTCGAGGATCCAGAAGCCGTTGAACAGCTCCTTCGTCTCGCCGTAGGGGCCGTCGGTGACGACCGGGGTCTCGGCGGTGAAGTCCACGACGGCGCCCTCGGTGGCGTCGCTCAGCCCCTCGCCGCCGACGAGCACCCCGGCCTGCATCATCGACTCGTTGTACCGGCCCATCGCGGCGATGACCTCCCGGAAGTCCAGCTCCCGGAAGGCCGCGACGCCCTCGTCGGTGCCCCGCATGATCAGCATGTACTTGGCCATCGTCGTCTCCCTCGGTGTCGGTGGCCCGCCTCCCGCGGACCCTCTCACCTCCCAGGTCGAACGGGAAGGCCCCGGATCGACAGCCGCCGGCGAGGAATCCGTGCGCGCCGCCCGGGGTTGCGCGAGGAGGATCCGCTACGCCACCGGGAGGACGACCATGGCCGCCGCGTTCACCGCCGAGGACCGCGCCCTGCTGCAGCGCCCGCTGCACGGGTTCCTCACCGTCGCCGCCGGGCCCACGCCGCCGCAGCCGCGACCGGTGTGGTTCGAGCTCGCGGACGACGGCACGGTGCAGCTGTTCACCGGCCCCGGTACGCTGAAGGTCCGCCGCCTGCGCGAGGACCCGCGGGCGTCGATCGTCGTCGCCGCGCCGGTGGGTGAGCGGGAGCACTGGGTGGCGGTGTCGGGGCCCGTGACGGTCGAGCACGACGGTGGCCACGACCTGGCGGCCCGGCTCGCGGCCCGGTACTGGGACCTGGACGACCCGGTGCGCGCGCGGGAGCTCGAGGGGCTGCTCGCCGAGGAGCAGGTCCGCCTGGTGATCCACCCGGACGCGGTGAGCCGCTACGCGTTCTGACCGCCGGCGCCCACGACGGCCCGGGAATGCCGTCCGCGGGCGGCGCCCGCCGCGCTAGTGTCCGGCGCATGACGGACGAGCAGCAGCCCCCGCAGCCGGCCGAGGGCGCGCAGCCCGTCGGCGACCCGTACCCGACGCCGCAGGACCCGCCGCCGTACCCGGGGTCCGAGCCGTACGCCGCGCAGCAGCCGTACCCGGGGCAGGACCCGTACCCGGGGCAGGACCCGTACGCCGCGCAGGACCCGTACGCCGCGCAGCAGCCGTACCCGGGGCAGGACCCGTACCCGGGGCAGGACCCATACGCCGCGCAGGACCCGTACGCCGCGCAGCAGCCGTACCCGGGCGCCGTGCAGCCGTACGCCGCCGCGTACCCGCCGCCCGTGGCGCCGCTGTACGCGAGCCCGACCGCGCCGTACGGGGTGGACCCCGCGACCGGGCTGCCCTGGTCGGACAAGAGCCGCTCCACCGCGGGCCTGCTCCAGCTCCTGCTGCCGCTGGTCGGCGTGTGCGGCGTCGGGCGGCTCTACGCGGGGCAGACGGCGATCGGCCTGCTGCAGCTGCTGGGCTTCTTCCTCGGCGGGCTGCTCATGGTGGTGCTCATCGGGTTCGTCATCGCCCCGGCCGTGTGGCTGTGGGCCGTCGTCGACGGGATCGTCCTGCTGGCCTCCGGAGGTCGTGACCAGTACGGACGCCCGCTGCGCTGACCTCGCCCCCGGCGCCGCCCCGGCGGTGTCCGCCGCAGCCGCACGTCGTGTGCGCGGCGGTGGGTTGACACGGACCCGTCCGGTGGTTCATCGTTTTGGCACTCGGCTGACAAAACGGTTTGGCAGCCACGGACACGACGAAGTGGCGGTGAGCGGCCCGTGGCAGCACGCGTGAGCATCCGGGACGTCGCCGCCCGCGCCGGGGTGTCCGCGACGACGGTCTCGCACGTGCTCAACCGCACCCCCGGCACCCGCACGTCGGCCGGCACGCAGGAGCGCGTGCGCCGCGCCGCCGAGGAGCTCGGGTACTCCGCGAACGCCGTCGCGCGCACGCTGCGCACCCGCCGGTCCGACTCCGTGGGCTTCGTCGGCGACGAGATCGCGACCACGCCGTACGCCGGGGAGCTCATCGCCGGGGCGCAGGAGGTCATCCGCGCGCACGACGGCGTGCTGCTCGTGACGAACACCGAGTACGACGCCGAGCTGGAGGCCCGCGAGGTCCGCGAGCTGCTGGACCGGGAGGTCGACGGCGTGCTGTACGCCGCGATGTACCACCGGGTGGTCCAGGTGCCGCAGGGCCTCGCGGACGTGCCGGTCGTGGTGCTCAACGCCGAGGCCGCCGGGAGCACGCACTCGTGGGTCACGCCCGACGAGGTCGCCGGCGGCCGGGACGCCGCCGCGGTGCTGCTCGACGCCGGTCACCGCCGGCTGGCCATGATCAACGACGCCGACGACATCCCGGCCTCGCACGGACGCCCCGCGGGCTTCCGCGCCGCGTGCGCCGAGGCCGGGCGCCCCGCGCAGGACGTGGTCGTCGTCCCCAGCGAGCCGACCACGGACGCCGCGCGGCGCACCGCGACCGCCCTGCTGACCGGACCCGACCGCCCCACCGGCCTGTTCTGCTTCAACGACCGCATGGCGATGGGCGCCTACCTCGCGGCGCACGCCCTCGGGCTGCGCGTCGGCGTGGACGTCTCGGTCGTCGGGTTCGACGACATGCGGATCCTCACCGAGGCGATCGACCCGCCGCTGACGTCCGTCGCCCTCCCGCACCGGGAGATGGGCGCGTGGGCGGCGCAGCAGCTGTACCAGCAGATCTCCGCGCGCGACGAGGGCCACGAGCCCGAGGTGCGCACGGTCCGGCTCCGGGGTCCGGTCGTGCACCGGGCCTCCGTCGGAACGCCGCCCCGGGAATGACCCCGGGGCGGCGCCCCAGCGACGCGTTGCAGCGCGTCGCGGCACACCAGATGAACGACCATCCAGTGATCCGGAGGACCATTCCGTGTCTCGTCACACCGTCCGGCGCCTCGCAGCCGCCAGCGTAGCCGCCTGCTCCCTCGTCGCCCTGACCGCCTGCTCCTCCGGGTCGTCCGGCAGCAGCGGCGACGGCCCCACCACGATCGCCCTGTGGACCCACAACGGCGGCAACGACGCCGAGCTCGCCGCGAACCAGCAGATCGTCGACGACTTCAACGCGAGCCAGTCCGACTACCGCGTGGAGCTCGAGGCGTTCCCGCAGGCGTCCTACAACGACGCCGTCGTGGCCGCCGCGTCCGCCCGCAAGCTGCCGTGCGTGCTCGACATCGACGCCCCCAACGTCCCGAACTGGGCGTGGGCCGGCTACATCCAGCCGCTCGGTCTGCCCGACGACGAGTTCGACGGCCAGCTGCCGAGCACGATCGGCGAGGTGGACGGGGACGTGTACGCGTTCGGCCACTACGACGTCGCGCTGGCGTTCTTCACGCGCGCCTCGGCGCTCGAGGCGGTCGGCGCCCGCGTGCCCACCACCGACGACCCGTGGACCCGCGACGAGCTGGAGACCGTGCTCGACGACCTCCAGGCGACGGGGCAGTACGACTACCCCCTGGACCTCGGCACCGGCGGCACCGGCGAGTGGATCACCTACGCCTACTCGCCGTTCCTGCAGTCCGCCGGCGGCGACCTGGTCGACCGGGACGGCTACACGACGGCCGACGGCGTGCTGAACGGCGACGCCGCGCTCGACTGGGCGGGCTGGATGCAGGGCCTCGTCGCGGACGGCCACATCGCCGCGCGCTCCGGCGAGGACGCCACGGCCGACTTCGTCAACGGGAAGTCCGCGATCCTCTACAGCGGCTCGTGGGCGTACGACACGGTCACCGACGCGTTCGGCGACGACGCCGTGGTCATCCCGCCGGTCGACCTCGGCGAGGGCCCCGCCATCGGCGGCGGCTCCTGGCAGTGGGCGATGAGCGCGCAGTGCGAGGACGTCGACGGCGCGCGCGCCTACCTCGAGTTCAGCCACCAGGCCGAGTACGTGCAGGCGCTCGCGGAGGCGACGGGCACCATCCCCGCCACCGACGAGGCGGCCGCGGCGATGACGGACTACGCCGCCGGCGGCGCCAAGGAGGTGTTCCGGACGTTCTCGCAGGACTACGCGGTGGTGCGCCCGGTGACGCCCGCCTACCCGTACATCACGTCGGTGTTCCAGAAGGCGACGCAGGACATCCTGTCCGGCGGCGACCCGGCGACGATCCTCGACAAGGCCGTCTCCGACATCGACAACGACATCGCGCAGAACGGCGACTACGCCTTCTGACGCCCCGCGGCCGGCGTCCGGCGCCCGGCACCCCCGTCGTCCCGGTCCGCCCGGGCGCCGGCCGCACCCCGTCGTCCCGCACCGCCGCTCCCCGCGGACGGCACCCCGACCCCCGCGCCCGGCCTCCGCGCCGTCGCGCCCCCACCCCGAAAGGTCCCGCCATGGCCCTCGCCACCGGAGCCGCGCGCCCGCGACCGCGGTCCGCCGTGCGCCGACCCACCCGCGGCGGCGGCGTGCGCACCGGCCGCGGGCACGAGGCACGCACCGCCGCCTGGATGGTGGCGCCCGCCGCCACCCTGCTGGTGGTGTTCCTCGTCGTGCCCGTGGTGCTCGCGTTCGTCCTCGCGTTCACCAACGCCCGGCTGATCTCCCCGCGGCCGGCCTCGTTCGTCGGGCTGCACAACTTCGCGACGCTGTGGGGCGACCCGGTGTTCTGGGCGTCGCTGCGCAACACCGTGGTGTTCGCCGCCGTGGTGGTGCCGGTGCAGGCCGGCCTCGCGCTGGTGCTCGCGTTGCTGGTCAACGCGAAGGTCCGCGGCACGAACATCTTCCGGACGCTGTACTTCGTGCCGGTCGTGACCTCGATGGTCGTGGTGTCGCTGCTGTGGCGGTTCCTCTACCAGAAGGACGGGCTGCTCAACGCGATGATCGCGGTGGTCCACCCGTCGTACCAGCCGGTCGACTGGCTCAACGACACCCGCACCGCGCTGCCGGCGATCATCCTCATGTCCATCTGGCAGGCCGTCGGCTTCCACATGATCATCTGGCTGTCCGGCCTGCAGACGATCCCGGGCGAGCTCTACGAGGCCGGTGACCTGGACGGCGCCACCGGCTGGAAGCGGTTCCGGTACATCACGTGGCCGTGCCTCGCGGCGACCCGGACGTTCATCCTCATCACCATCACGATCGCCGCGCTGAGCCTGTTCACGCAGATCAACGTCATGACGCAGGGCGGGCCGCTGGACTCCACGACGACCGTCGTCTACATGGCCGTGCGCACCGGCTACCAGCAGCTCGCCACGGGCTACGCCTCGGCGATCTCCCTCGTCTTCTTCGTGCTGGTGCTCGTCGTGTCGGGCGTCCAGCGCTTCCTCACCCGGGACAAGGACTGACATGGCCACCGTCACGCCCCCGCACGCCGCCTCGCCGGTGCCCGGCCCCGCCGCCGGGGACCTGGCGCCCGCCGCGCAGCCCGCCCCGGAGCCGCGCGCCCGCTCCGGCCGGCGGGCGGGCCGCCGCCGCGCCGCCTGGCTCACGCAGACCGGGCGGGTGCTGCTCGGCCTGGTGTTCGTCGGGCCGCTGCTGTTCCTGTTCGTGTCCTCGCTGAAGCCCGACCTGCAGATCTTCGCGGACCTCGGGTCCTGGCGGGCGTTCCTGCCGGTCGGGGACATCTCGCTGGACAACTACACGGCGGTGTTCGACCGGGTGCCGTTCGCCCGCCTGCTGCTCAACTCCATCGGCATCTCCGCGGTGACCGTGGCGCTCGGGCTCGTCATCAACTCGCTCGCGGCCTTCGGGCTCGCCCGGCTGCGGTGGCGCGGCAAGCAGCTCGTGCTCACCGCGATCATCGCGACGCTCATCGTGCCGTTCGAGACGCTGGCCCTGCCGCTCGTGTGGTGGGTGAACAAGCTCCCGAGCCTGCGCCTGGAGGGCTTCCACCTGGAGCTGACGCAGGGCTGGCTCGACACGTACCAGGTGCAGGTGATCCCGTTCCTGGCCAACGCGTTCTCGATCTACCTCTTCTACCAGTACTTCACGTCCATCCCGACGGAGCTCGACGAGGCCGCGCGGATGGACGGCGCCGGGTGGTTCCGCATCTACCGCCGCGTGGTGATGCCGCTGTCCGGCCCGGCGGTCGCGACCGTCGCGATCCTGACGTTCCTGCCCGCCTGGAACTCCTACCTGTGGCCCCTGATGGTCGTGCAGTCCGAGGAGCTGCGTCCCGTGATGATCGGCATCCAGTACTTCTTCCAGCTCAACGTGTCGTGGGGGCAGATCATGGCCTACGCCTCGATGATCACGCTGCCCGTCCTGGCGCTGTTCCTGGCGTTCCAGAAGGCGTTCATCGGGTCCATCGCGTCCTCCGGGGTGAAGGGCTGACATGACGATGCTCCCCGCCGCCGGCGACACGGCCGTCACGGACGCCGAACCGCAGCCGGCACCGACGCCGCACCTGCGGCCCGCCTGGCACTTCACGACCGCCGACCGCTGGCTGAACGACCCGAACGGCCTGGTGCACGCCGACGGCGTCTACCACCTGTTCTTCCAGACCAACCCGCACGGGACGACCTGGGGCGACATCTCCTGGGGCCACGCCACGTCGGCGGACCTCGTGCACTGGACCGAGCACGGCACCGCGATCCCGGCGCAGGACGGCGAGATGGTGTTCTCCGGCTCCGCGGTGGTCGACCACGGGGGCACGGCGGGCTTCGGCGCGGGCGCGCTGGTCGCCGTGTGGACCGCGGCCCGGCCGGGCAACCAGTCGCAGGCGCTGGCGTGGTCGGGGGACGGCGGCCGGACGTTCACCCGGTTCGAGGGCAACCCGGTGCTCGACATCGGGTCGGCCGAGTTCCGCGACCCCTACGTGCTGCGGTACGGCGACAGCTGGGTCATGGCCGTCGTGGAGGCCGACCGGCAGCGCGTCGCGCTCTACACCTCGCCGGACCTGCGCGACTGGGCGCTCGCCTCGCACGTCGGCCCGGTCGGCGCGGTCGGCGGCGTCTGGGAGTGCCCGGCGCTGCTCCAGGTCCCGGTCGAGGGTGGCGCCCCCAGCGAGCGGGCGTGGGTGCTGCTGCTGTCGCTCAACCCGGGCGGCGCCACCGGGGGCTCCGGCATGCAGTACCTGGTGGGCGACTTCGACGGCACGACGTTCACCCCGGCGCCGCTGCGGGACGGTGAGCCGCGCTGGCTCGACCACGGCCACGACTACTACGCCGCGGTGGCGTGGAGCGACGCGCCGGACGGCCGGGCGCTGACGATCGGGTGGGCGTCGTCGTGGCAGTACGCCCGGGAGGTGCCGACGGCGCCGTGGCGCTCCTCGATGTCGCTGGCGCGGGAGCTCGCCCTGGTGCGGGTGGACGGCGAGGCGGTGCTGGTCCAGCGGCCGGTGCTGCCCGCCGACGCACCGCTGCACGCCGTCGGTCCCGCGCCGAGCGCCGTCCCGCTGGAGGGGCCGGCGGTCGTGGAGGTGGTGCTGCCGCGGGGCGGGCGCGTGGCGGTGCGGGACGAGACCGGGGCCGCGGTCCTGACGCTGGCGCTCGACGCCGAGGGGCTCGTCCTGACGCGCCCGGCGCCAGCCGCGGAGCTCGACCCGCACTTCACCGCGCCGGCGGTGGCACCGGTGCCCGGCGACGGCCCGGTCGCGCTGCGCGTGGTGGTGGACGGCAGCGTGGTGGAGGTGTTCACCGCCGACGGGCGGGTCACGTTCTGCGAGCTGGTGCTGCCGGACGGCCCGCTCGCGGAGCTCGTGCTCGACGCCTGACGCCTTGCGCGGAACGGCCCGCCGCCGCGCCCTCGTCTCCCGCCCGCCGGGTGACGAGGGCGGCCCCGGCGACGACGACGGCGGCCGCGAGGAACGTCGGCCGCAGGCCCCACCCGCCGACGAGCGCACCGGCGGCCGCCGAGCCCGCGCCCTGGCCGAGCACCAGCACGACGAACAGCATCGACGTCCCGGAGGGTGCCCGGCCGGGGTCGAGCCGGACGGTCCACGCGATGAGGGCGCCCGTCGCGGCGGTGTAGCCCCAGCCGAAGACCGCGGCGGCGGCGAGGGCCGGGCCGGTGGCGCCCGGCACGAGGGCGAACGCGGCCGTGGCGGCGGCGACCGCGAGCACCGTCACCCCCCACGCGGTGCGCGGTCCGGCGGCCGTGAGCGGGCGGGCGGTCCCGATGACCGCCGCGCCGCCCGCCCCGACGGCGATCCACGCCGCGACCGAGGCGGTGGGTCCCGCGCCGGCCTCGACCAGCAGGGACCGGCCGTACGTCCAGACCGCGGCCGAGCCGGCCCCGAGCAGCAGGGCGGCGACGAGCAGGCGGCGGTGGGCGGCGAACCAGGCGGCGGGCGGCAGGGCGGAGACGAGGCGCCTCGCCGGGGCGGTGCCGCCTGCCGGGCGGGCGTGGGCGCTCGCCGCTTCGTCGCCCGACGTCGCACGGGCGGCGCCCTCGGCGCCCTCGGCGCGCCCGGGGCCGTCCCGGGGCGCGCGGTCGGAGCGCTCGTCCCCGCGGTCGAGCGCGAGCACGAGCGCCCCGGCGGCGGCCGTCACGACGGCGACCACGCCCCACGCCAGCCGCCAGTCCGGCAGCACGACCAGCGCGAGCACGCCCGCTGCCACCAGCCCCGGCCCGGTGCCGGCGTTGACGACGGCCTGCGCGCGGTCGGCGGCGGCCGGGGGGACGTGGCCCGCCACGACCTGCACCAGCGCGGGGGAGGCGAACCCCGCGCCGGCCGAGCTGAGCACCGCCGCCGCCGCGAACCACCCGGCCGTGGGCGCCAGCGCCATCCCCGCGGCCCCCGCGCCGGCGGTCATCGCCGCCGCCGCGACGAGCGCCTGCCGGTGGGAGCCGGCCGCCACGAACCCGGTCACGGCGGCGAGGCAGTACGCGAGCGACGCACCGAGCGCGGCCCGGCCGGCGGCGGCGTCGTCCAGCGTCAGCTCCGCCTGGACGTCGGGCAGCACGAGCCCGTAGGCGAGCCGGGTCAGGCCGTAGGTCGCGGCGATCAGCCCGGTGCCGGCGGCGAGCAGCGCGGCCCGGCGGGCGAGGGGCGGAAGCGGCGGAGGCCGAAACGAAAACGTACGTTTCACTTCTTGAGCATAGGCTGGGGCGGTGCGCGCCACCACCGAAGCCCGGCTGCTCGACGCGGCGGAGGAGCTGTTCTTCTCCCGCGGCATCGCCGCCACGCCCGTCGACGCCGTCCTCGCCCGCGCCGGGGCGTCGGCCGCGACGCTGTATCGCGGCTACCCCACCAAGGAGGCGCTGGTGGCCGCCGCGCTCGACCGCCGGCACCGCGACTGGGTCGCGACGTGGGACGCGTGCGTCGAGCGGCAGCCCGACGACGAGGGCCGGCTGCTCGCGGTGTTCGACGCCCTCGACGCGTTCCGCTCCGGCCCGCGCGGCGCGCGGTGGTGCGCGTTCCTCGGGGCGGCCGCGGAGCACGCCGACGAGTCGGCCGAGGTCGCCGCCGCGGTGCGCACGGACACCGAGACGCTGCGGTCCCGGCTCACCGCGCTCGCGGAGCCGGTCGTCGGCCCGGACGCCGCGGCGCTCGCCGAGGAGCTGCTGCTGGTCGTCTCGGGCGACCTCGCGATGCGCCTGCGGGACCCGGGCCACGGGACCGCGCTCGCCCGCGAGGTCGCCCGGGCCCTGGTCGCGCGCCGCCGCGCCTGACGCCCGCCCGAGCCCGCCCGATCCTGCTCGGTCGCCGTCGAGAGTGCAGCAGGTGCGGGTTTCCGGGCCGCGAACCCCGCACCTACTGCACTCTCGACGGCTTCGGACCGGGCTCGGGGGCGGGACCGGGCTCGGGTGCGGGAACAGGGGCGGGGGCGGGATCGGTCACGGGCTCGGTCACGGCCTCGGCCCGGGCGCGGGCGACCGCCGCGTCGATGCGCGCCTGGACCCGCGCGGCGGAGCGGCGCCGCACGCGACGGAGCGCCACCGGCACGCCGACGAGCAGCAGCAGGAGCGCGAGCTGCGACCACGGCACCGTCCACGCGGTGGCGGTCGCGACGGCCTCGCGCAGCGGCGCGTCGAGCGAGTCCTCGCCCACCGCGCCCGGCAGTGCGGACACCTCGACGCCGGTGCGCAGGGTCGGCCACGCGGGCAGGTCGACCTCGACCCGCGCGGAGTCCCCCGGCAGGAGCTCGCGCTGCGCGGTCTCGCGCGAGGCGGTGCCCAGCCCGAGCAGCCCGGTGGCGGTGGCGGTCGACGTCGCGCCGAGGCGGACGTTGCCGGCGTTCCCGACCGCGTAGGTGACGTGGACGTGCCCGCGGGCGAGCGGGTTCCAGGACGGCACCCACGTCGCCCGCACGTCCCGCACGGCGAGGTCGGCGGCGACGTCGCCGGTGACGCGCAGATGCAGGCGGACGCCGACGCGGGAGGCGACCTCCACCGCGTCGCCGTCCGGGGCGAGCTCCGCGACCACGCCGGCGGGGTGGTCGCCCGGGGTGGCGTCGTCCGGCACCGCGACGTGCACCGGGACGACGACGCTGGACTCGGGCGGCAGCTCCAGGGCGAGCCGCCCGTCGGGGTCGGCCCGGGCCTCGCCGACGGGGCCGAGCGCGACCCACGAGCCGCCGTCCTCGGGCTCGCCGGTGGCGATGTCGAACGCGCCGCCGTCCCCCACCACGCCGTCGCCCGCGTACAGCACGAACGTCGTGGGCTCGGCGCTGAAGTTGCTGAGCAGCACGTGGTCGTCGGCGGCGGAGCCGGGGTCGAGGTCGTGGCGCAGGGAGATGCGGCCGTCGGCACCGTCCGCGTCGGCGGGCGCCAGCGCCCACGTCACGGTCCCGGCGGGAGCGTCGTCGTCGGTGGCGCGGGGTGCCGCGGCGGCCGCGGGCGCGCCCAGGGCCACGGCGGCGGCGGGCAGCAGCACGAGGGCCGCGCGGGTGGTCGTGCGGAGCGGGGAGAAGCGCATGGGTCCTCGTCGGCGGGGGTGGCCGGCCGGGCAACGGGTCCGGCCGGCCACCCCCGCGGGTCAGGTCCCCGGTGTCAGTCCACCGGGAACAGCGAGAGGGTCAGGGTCCCGGCGTACGTGCCCGGGGTGGTGTCGACGGGGAGCTCGAGCACGAGCCCCGCGTCGACGTCGGCCGACCCGAACCGGCCCTGCGCCGTCGCCGAGGCGAGCGTCGCGGGGGTGTCCAGGCCCGGTCCCGAGCCCATCGACGTGGCGACCGCCGCGCCGGCCTGCAGGCCCGCCCGGGCGGTCGACAGCCGCGGCGACCACCCGAGGTGGTCGGCGCCGACGGAGACGGACCCCGACGTGAAGGTGTACGCCTGCCCGGTGACGGCCCAGCCGGAGGCACCGGCCTGGGCGTTGGAGCGGGAGTCGGACACCGTCACCTGCGGCAGGGCGCCCGTGGAGCGGAGCCGGTCGCCGAGGTTCTGGGCCTTGGAGAGCGTCACGGCCCGGCCGTAGTCCGCCACCGACAGCGCGAGCACGCCGTTCTCCGGCTGCGGCACCGTGGCCTCCACCGGGATGCCCTGGGCCGTGTCCGGCTTGAAGATCCGCGGCAGGAAGTCCACGAGGTTCTGCGCCCAGGTGTCGAACCCGTGGGGCCCGACCGTGACGCCGGCGAACTCGTGCTCGATGCCCCGCTGCTCCAGCGTGTCCACCAGGCTCATCGTGAAGCTGTAGGTGAAGTCGCTGACGTCACCGGTGTAGATGCGTGCCAGCTTCGTCCCGGCGTTGATGGCCGCGGCGTCCGTGGTGGGGTAGCTGAACAGGAACCCGGAGAACGCCCCGACGTACGCGAACTCGCCCGGCCGGGTCAGCCAGGTGTTCAGGGTGTTCATCGCGCCCATGGACAGGCCGGCGATCGCCTGCTGCGACGGGTCGCTCGAGATCCGGTACGCGTCCCGCGCGGCGGGCATGAGGTTGTCGAACAGCTCCGCCTGGAAGTCGGAGACGTTGCCGTTCCCCATCACCACGACCATCGGGACGATGTCACCGTTGCGGTAGTGGTTGTCGAGGATCTGCTTGGCGCGGCCGGTCTCCACCCAGTCGCCGTAGCTCTGGCCCGAGCCGTGGTTGAGGTAGAGCACCGGGTAGGGCTCGTCCCGCGTGGCGTCGTAGCCCGGCGGCGTCCAGACGAGCGCCTTGCGCTCCTCGTTCGCCACGGAGCTCTGGTAGCTGAGCGTCGAGATGGTGCCGCCCTCGCCCTCGGGCACGTCGGCGAGCATCTGGTCCGTCTCGCCCGGCACGAACAGCGGGCTCACGCCGGTGAGCGGCGTCGTGGTGTCGGCCGGGTCCTTCTGGTCGACCCCGTCGACGACGTAGCGGTAGTAGTAGTACCCGTCGAGCGGCCCGGCCGACAGGCGCCACCGGTCGCCGACCTTCGTCATCGGCACCCGGAACCACGCGCCGTTCGGCGCCCAGTTGGCCCACACGGTGACGTCCTTGGCGGTCGCCCACTGGGTGCCCGTCTCGAACGTGACGATGCCGTCGGCGTCGACGTGCGGGGTCGTGATCGACCCGGCGGCCGGCGCCGTGTACGGGGCGTCGAGGGTGCGGTGGCCCGGCGTCGCGGCGCCGTCCGACCCGCGGAACGCCCGGGACGCGAAGTCCCGCAGGTCCTCGCGCCACGAGTCCCAGGTGGCCCCGGACTCGGGGTTCACGCCGTCGAACTCGTGGTCGACACCCGCGGCCCGCAGCTTCTGCAGGAGCTGGTAGGTCGGGTTGTAGGCGGGGTCGAGGACGTTGCCCACGTACACCCGCAGCAGGTCCGTCCCGGCGTTGACGGCCGCCGCGGTCGGCTGGTTGATCGACCCGTCGAAGTGGCCGGAGAACGACCCGACCGCCTCGAACGCGCCGGGGTCGGACACGAGCGTGCCGAGCGCCGTCGCGGCGCCCTCGCCGATGCCGGCGACGGCCTGCCCGCTCCCGTCCTGCGCGACGTGGTAGTCCGCGCGGGCCGCGACGGCGAGGTTGTCGACCAGCTCGGCGTGCGGGTCGGCGACGTCGACGTCGCCCATGACGACGACCATCGGCTCGAGCTCGCCCGCCGCGGCGAGGTTGTCGAGCACCTGGCCCGCGCGACCGAGCTCGGACCACTCGGCGGCGCTCTGCCCGTCGTCCGCCAGCAGGTACATCACGGGGTACGGCTCCGCGCGGTCCTCGTCGTAGCCGGGCGGCGTCCACACCAACGCGGAGCGGTCCTGCCCGGTGACGGCGCTCGGGTACGTCATCGTCTCGAGGCTGCCGCCGCCGGCCTGGACGTCCGCCATCCACGCGACGGAGTCGCCGGGCACGAACAGCGTGTTCCACGTCGGCTCCGACGTGACGGCGACCGGGCTGGTGGGCTCCTTGAAGGAGACCTTCGAGCGGTCCGGCATCGTGGCGGTGTACTGGTAGTAGTACAGGCCGGGGGACAGCGGCCCGAGCCGGGCGGCGTAGTTGCTGCCGCTGCCGTCGAGGGCCAGGTTCGACCACGTCCCCGACGGGCCGATGTTGCCCTGCAGCTCCAAGCCGGTGAGCGTGCTGCCCGCGATGCTCTTGGCCGTGGCCTGCGGCACCGTGAACTGGTAGTACCCGTCGGCGAACGAGACCCACGGGTCGGGCGCCGGTCCGGCGTCCGCGGCGGTGGCCGCCGGTGCTGCGACGAGCCCCGCTCCCACGGCCGCCGCGGCGGTCGCGAGGGCGAGCCAGCGTGACGCCGGTGCCCGTCCGTGTCGAGTCATCACCATTGATTTCCTCTTCTCGGTCCACGCGCGGCCCGCGAACGGGTCGCACCCCTGGTCCGCCGCGATTACATCGATGTAACCTCACGCGCCTTACACCGATGTAAAGCAGGAAGCGGACGACGTCCCACGACGATGTAGAACGTTGTCGGGATCTTGGCGCGGCCCCCGGCGCGCCGTCAAGGGTGCGGGTTCCTCAGCCCCGCGGCGTGCTGTCGCGCTCCACGACGCGCAGGTCGGCGTGGTGCAGCACCGGATCCGCCGGCCCCCGCCCGGCGATCCGCTGCGCGAGCAGCGTCACGGCGACGCGGGCGATCTCGGACCGGCCGCCGTCCACGGAGGTCAGCGACGGCGTCGTGTAGCCCGCGTCCTCGGTGTCGTCGAACCCGACGACAGCGACGTCGTCCGGGACCCGGAGACCGCGGACCTGGAGCTCGTGCATGGCGCCGATGGCCAGCGCGTCGTTGAACGCCACGACGCCGTCGGGCCGCACGCCGGTGCCCAGCACCCCGGAGATCGCCACGGCCCCGTTCGGCCGGTGCCAGCCGTCGTCCGTCCACGCCACGAGGCGCGGGTCGACCTCGATGCCCGCCTCCCGCAACGCCTCCACGTACCCCTCGTACCGGAGCGTCGACGTGCCGCGCGCGCCCTCGTGCGGGGCGCCGAGCACGGCGATCCGGCGGCGGCCGTGGCGCAGCAGCAGCTCGGTGGCGGCGCGCGCGCCCTCCCGGTTGCGCATCGTCACGTGGTCCACCGCGGGGGAGAACAGCTGCTCGCCGAGCAGCACCAGGGGGTAGTCGACCTCCACCAGCCCGGTGTCCGCGGGGTCGAGCGCCACGGGGCTGAACAGCAGGCCGTCGACGACGTGCCGGCGGGGGTTGTCGAGCGCGGCGAGCTCGGCCTCGCGGGAGAACCCGGTCGGGTCGATGAGCACGTGCAGCCCGCACGCGCGGGCCGCCGCCAGGATGTCGTCCGCGAGCTGGGCGAAGTACGGCTGCGAGAGCTCCGGCACCGCCAGCGCGATGAGCCCCGTGCGCCCCTTGCGCAGGCTGCGGGCGGTCTCGTTCACCTCGTAGCCCAGCTCGGCGATGGCCTCCTCGACACGGCGCCGGGTGGTCTCCCGCACGTAGGGGAAGTCGTTGACGACGTTCGAGACCGTCTTGACCGAGACCCCGGCGCGGCGCGCGACGTCGCTCATCCTCACCACCGCGGGCCCCCTCTCCTCCACCGGGCGCGTGCCGGCACCTGCCGCGAGCCTAGGCGGCGCGCCGGTCGTGCCCGGCGCGCGCGCTCAGGCCTGGAACAGCTCCTCGAGCCGCGTCGCCCGCCCGGAGACGAAGTCCGCCGAGGACCGCAGCCCGTCGACCGCGCGCGCCGTGGCCGCGGCGGCCTCCGCGACGCTGCCGACGTCCCGGCTCATGCCGTCGGCGACCGCCGACTGCTCCTGCACGGCGGCCGCGATGCCGGCCTGCCGCTCCCGGACGTCCTCGATCTGCGTGACGATCTCGCCGATGGCCTGGGTGGCGTGCGCGGTGGTCTCGGTGATGGCGTCGACCATGCCCGTGATCTCGTCGGTCGCCTCGTGCGTGCGGTCGGCGAGCGACTTCACCTCGCCGGCCACCACCGCGAAGCCCCGGCCCGACTCGCCGGCCCGGGCCGCCTCGATGGTCGCGTTGAGCGCCAGCAGGTGCGTCTGCTCGGCGATGGACATGATGAGGCGGCTGACGGTGCCGATGCGCTCGACGACCTCGGTGAGCGCCGCCAGGCGGTCGCTCGCGGTGGACGCCGACTCGACCGCCCGGGCCGTCCCGGCGGACGCGGCCGTGGAGCCCGACGCGATCTCGTGGATGCTGGCCGACATCTGCTCGGACGCGGCGGCCACCGACGCGGCACGGCCGGACACCCCGTCGGCGTCGTCGGCCAGCCGCTGGGCGAGCGCGGTGAGCGTCGACGCCGACCCGGTGAGCTCGTCGGCGACCTCCACGGTGGTGCGCCGCTGCACGTGCTGGTCGGTGACGTCGTCCCACACGCCGACGAAGCCCTCCGGCAGCCGGTCGAGGACGACGCGGAGCTCCACCGACCCCGACCCGACCGGCACCGAGGTGATGGTGGTGACGGGGAACTGCCGGCAGTCCCGGATGGTCTCGGCGAGCCGGACGCGCAGCGCCTCCATGACGTGCTTCCCGTGCTGGGCGACGATCCGCTGCGCGAGCACGTCGCCGGCGCGGTTGCGCTGGACGATGGTGCCGCTGTCGTCCGCGACGATCAGCGGGGCCGGCAGCGCGTCGAGCACCGCCTGGGCCCCGATGCGGGCGACGAGGGGGGCGACGCCGTCGGCGGCGGCCTGACGACGGAACACGCGCATGACCTTCTCCTCTGCGAGCGGGATGCCTGGTGCATCGACCGCCGCCGGGGCCTGCTGACGGGTTCGGCCTGGTCGGCGACCGGATCGGGACCTCGGTCCTGCTGCACCCGGGTGGCGGGCACCCGCGTCCGGGTGGCGGCTCCGGGCGGGCGGGTGAACGGCGGACCGTCCGGGGGCGCCGCGGCGGAGGACCTCCGTGCCGGCGCGCGTCAGGGCGCGGGGATCTCCCCGGAGCCCCGGGGGATCAGCGTCGTGCGCAGCCGCACGCCCTCGAGCACGGCGTCCGGCCGGGCGAGCTGGTCCAGCAGCAGCCGCGCGGCGCTGCGGCCGACGGCCACCGGGTCCTGCGCGACCACGGTCAGCCCCGGCTCGACGAGGTCGGCGAGCTCGACGTCGTCGAACCCGACCAGGGCGACGCGGTGCTGGACGCCGGCGCGGTGCAGGGCGCGGACGGCGCCGATCGTGGTGCCGTCGCGGCCCGTGACCACCGCGGTCGGGGGGTCGGGCAGGGCGAGCAGCTCCAGCACCGTGGCGGACGCGGCCTCGGGGGTCTCGACGTCGGTGCGCACGAGGGCCGGGTCGGCGGGGATCCCGTGCTCCCGCAGCCCGTCGAGGAACCCGGCGTGCCGCTCGCGCATGGTGGCGGAGCGCAGGTCGGTGACGTACGCGATGCGCCGGTGGCCGTGGGCGACGAGGTGGGACACGGCCTGGTGCGTGCCGCCGCGGCCGTCGGACAGCACGGCGGGCGCGGCGATGCCGTCCGCGGGCCGGTCGACCAGCACGACGGGGATGCCCTGGCGGCGCGCGACGGCGAGGTACGACTGGTCGCCGGGCGGCGGGGCGACCACCAGGCCGTCGACCTGCCGGGACCGGAGCTCCTGCACCAGGTCCGCCATCCGCTGGGGGTCCTCGTCGGTGCTGGCGGCGAGCACCAGCGACCCGCGCTCCCGCACGGCGTCCTCGATCTCGCGGTGGAGCTGGGCCTGGAACGGGTTGGCGACGTTCTCGATGACCAGCCCGACGGTCCACGTGGGGCCGCCGCGGCGCCGGAGGGTGGAGGCGGCGTGGTTGCGGGTGTAGCCCAGGGCGGCGACGGCCTGCTGGACGCGGGCCGCGGCGTCGGCGCCGACGTTGCCGGTGCCGTTCACGACGCGCGAGGCCGTCATGGGGCTCACGCCGGCCAGGCGCGCCACGTCCTTGATCGTCGTCACCGCTGCTCCCTCGCTGGTCGGAGGTCACGTTACCAAACCGCAACGTGCCGCGGGCGACGTTCCTGCTAGACGCCCCGCAGGTCGCGAGGTAGCGTTACCACCGCTGCAACCCGGGTCACGGCGGGCGGTGGCACGGCACACAGTCAGCGACGACGTGGGAGGAAGCTGTGACACGAACGAGGCTCCGGGTGGCCGGCGCGGCCGTGGCGGTCCTGGCAGGTGGCGCGCTCGCCGCCTGCGGCGGGGGATCGGGCGGCGACGACTCGACCTTCACGATCCTGCAGTACGAGACGACGTCCACCGCGCAGTACAAGGGGTGGCAGCTCGCGCTCGAGATGTTCCAGGAGGCGCACCCCGACGTCGACGTCGAGCTCGCGTCCACGAGCTTCGACTCCATCCGCTCCAACGCGAAGATCCTGCTCACCGGGGACGACGTGCCCGACGTGATGCAGTTCAACACCGGCAACGCCGACGGCGGCCAGCTCGCCGCGCAGGGCCTGCTCGACCCGCTCACCGACGTGGTCGAGGAGAACGGCTGGGACGACACCATCACGGGCTCGGTCGCGGCGCTCGCGAAGTACGACGAGAACGGCCACGCCGGCTCCGGCGACTGGTACGGCGTCCCGAACATCGCGTCGTTCTTCACCTTCTACTACAACGCGGACCTGCTGGCGGAGCACGGCTTCGACGCCCCGCCGCAGACGATGGCCGAGCTCGAGGACATGTTCGACGCGTTCCTCGCGGACGGCGTCACGCCCGTCTCCAGCAACGCCGGCGAGCACGCCGTGCTCCAGACCTGGTGGCAGCTCGTCTCGGGCGACGCCGACCGGCAGGAGATCGACGACTTCATCTTCCTGCAGGGCGAGCCCGACGTGACGTCCGGGGCGTTCGCGTCCGGCACCGAGCGGCTCCAGGAGTGGATCGAGAAGGGCTACCTCGGCACGCAGCTCGCCGGGATCAAGGCCGACGAGATGGAGCGGGCGTTCATCGCCGGGGAGTTCCCCTTCATGGCCAACGGCACCTGGTCGTTCTCCCGGGTCGCCGAGGAGGCCGACTTCGAGTGGGGCACGTTCACGTTCCCGGGGGCGGCGCTCAACGCCGGCGCGTCCGGCCACCTGTGGGGCGTCCCGGCGAGCTCCCAGCACAAGGACCTCGCGTACGACTGGATCGCCACGACCCTGTCCCCCGAGGTGCAGAACGAGATCGCCGCGCAGGGCGGCATCCCCGTCGCCGGTGACACCGCCGCGATCGAGGACCCGCGCATGCGGGACATGAACGAGCAGTTCGACGCCATCAAGGCCGCCGACGCCCTGTCGTTCTACCCGGACTACCCGGTGCCCGGCCTGCTCGACTTCCAGATGAGCGGGCTGCAGGGCATGACGAACGGGTCGACGGACGCCGCGGGCTTCCTGGCCGGGCTCCAGGACTTCTACGACTCCGGCAAGGACTCCTGACCCGCCCGCGCCACGCGCACGGCCCGGGCCGGCACGACGCCGGCCCGGGCCCCCACTCCGGGAGACACGCATGACAGCCACCACCCCGCCGCGCGCGCGGCCCCGCCCCGCACCGGTCCACCGGCCGCGGCGACCCGTCAGCTACTGGGCCTACCTGCTGCCGATGGGCGTCGGGTTCGGCCTGGTCGTCCTCGTCCCGTTCGCCGTGAACGTCTGGTACAGCCTCTTCAGCTGGAAGGGCGGCGCCGCCCCGCGCACCTGGGTCGGGTTCGAGAACTACCGCGAGCTCATGCAGGACGACGTGTTCTGGCGCTCGTTCGGCAACACGCTCTACCTCATCGGCGCTGTCGCCGTGGTGCCCACCGTGATCGGCCTCGTGCTCGCGGCGCTGCTGTTCGACCACATCGGGCGCAGCTTCGGGGCCCGGGCGGCGTCGGTGCTGCGGGCGGCGTACTACCTGCCGCAGATCCTGCCCATCGCCGTGGCAGGCGTGCTCTGGAGCTGGATCCTCGAGACCCGCGACGGCGCCCTCAACTCGGTGCTGCGCTCGCTCGGCGTCACGACGCTCCCCGACTGGCTCGGCGACCCCGGCATCGCGCTCTGGTCGATCATGCTCATGCTGGTCTGGCTGCAGATCGGCTACCCGGTCGTGGTGCTCATGTCGGCGCTCCAGCGGGTCGATCCGGAGCTGTACGAGGCGGCGGAGCTCGACGGCGCCGGCTGGTGGCGCCGGTTCCGCGCGATCACCGTGCCGCACATCCGCACCGACATCTACGTGGTGGTGCTCACCGCCACGATCGGCGCGATGAAGCTGTTCGCCCCCGTGCTCATCCTCACCAGGGGCGGTCCGGAGAGCTCGACCTACGTGCCGTCGTTCTTCTCCTACCGGAACTTCTTCGAGCTGTCCCGCGTCGGCTATGGCGCCGCGTCCGCCACGGTGCTCGCCGTGGTGATCGGCCTCGTCGCCGGGGGCCTCATCTTCTGGCAGGCGCGATCCGTGGAGGCCGACCGATGACGACGACCACCGCCGCCGCCCCGGTGCGCCGGCCCGACCCCGCCCGGCGCCGGGACGGGCGCCGCCGCCGGTCCCGCGACCGCCGCCTGTCCGTCGCCCTGCTCGGGCAGCGCTGGCTGGTGCTGCTGCTCGCCGTGGTCGTCGGCGTGGGGATGCTGCTGCCGTTCTACCTGCTGGTCACGAACGCGTTCAAGACCGGCGCGGACTACTCGCGCCGCGGCCCGCTCGCGCTGCCGCAGGAGTGGACCCTGTCGGCGTTCGAGCGCTACCTGTCGAGCGTCGACTACCCGCAGCTGCTCGCGAACTCCGTGCTCATCGCGGGCGTCGTCGCGGTCGGCGGGGTCGTCCTCGCCATGCTCAGCGCGTACGCCCTCGGCATCGGGCGGGTGCGCGGCCGCACGTGGGTGGTGTTCGTGCTGCTGCTCGCGACGATCCTGCCGCAGGAGGCCCTGATCTACCCGCTCTTCTCCGGCGCGCAGGCGGTCGGGCTGCAGAACTCGGTCTGGTCGGTCGTCATCATCTTCGTGGTGCTGCAGGCCGCCTTCGGCACCTACCTGCTGAGCTCGGTGCTCGGGACGTTCCCGCACGAGATGCTCGAGGCCGCCCGCGTCGACGGCGCCAACCGCTGGGTGCTGCTGACCCGCATCGTCACGCCGATCATGCGCCCGACCATGTCGGTGCTGCTGGTGTTCTTCTTCGTCTGGACGTGGAACGAGTTCTTCATCCCGATGATCATGCTCATCACGCCGAAGGCGCAGACCATCCCGATCGCGCTGGCGGCCCTCAAGGGCCAGAACACCCTCGACGTCACCCAGCTCGCCGCGGCGTCCCTGCTGTCGCTGCTGCCGACGCTCGTCTTCTTCGTCCTGTTCCAGCGGACCCTCACCCGCGGCGTCACCGCCGGGGCCGTGAAGTGACCGCGCCCGTCCCGTCCCCGACCCCCAGGAGCTCCGCCGTGCCCCTCGCCACGCCCGCCTACGCCGTCCTCGACGGGACCCGGACCCGGTCGCTGAGCGCCGAGAACCCCACCGGTGCCCCGGGCGCCGGCGGCTCGGCCGCCTCCGCGCTCGGGCCGGGTCGCAAGGGCCGGCCGTGCGTGCCGGTGCCGGCCGGCGAGGCGCTGACCATCGCGGACATCGAGGGGCCCGGCGTCATCCGGCACCTGTGGTTCACGCTGCCACGCGACACCGAGGCGGGGCCGTACGTGCTGCGGGACCTCGTGCTCCGCATGACGTGGGACGACGCGGAGGAGCCGGCCGTCGAGGTGCCGTTCGGGGACTTCTTCTGCAGCGGGTTCGCCACGGCGTCCGTCATGACGTCCGAGGCCGTGGTCGTCGCACCGAACGGCGGGTTCAACTGCTACCTGCCGATGCCGTTCCGGCGGCGGGCGCGCATCGAGCTCGTCAACCAGCACGCCGGGGACATCCCGTACGTGTTCTACGAGATCTCGTACTCGCTGGACGACGACCTGGGCGACGACGTCGGCTACCTGCACGCCGCCTGGCGGCGCTCCGACCCCGCCGCGCCGCGCGGCACCGACCACGTCGTGCTCGACGGGGTGACCGGCCGCGGGGCGTACGTCGGCACCTACATCGGCGTCACCGCCCTCGAGCGGTTCTGGTGGGGCGAGGGCGAGATGAAGTTCTTCGTCGACGACGACACCGACCTGCCGACCATCTGCGGCACCGGCGTCGAGGACTACGTCGGCGGCGCGTGGGCGTTCCAGGACCACCTCGGCGCGGTCCCCGTGCCCCGCGCGCAGACGTTCAGCTCGGCGTACCTCGGCTACCACCAGCGGATCGTCGAGGACGGCACCGCGCACTCGCCGTACGACACGACGATGCCGCCGAGCCACGGCATGTACCGCTGGCACCTGCCCGACCCGATCCGGTTCGCCACCGGGCTGCGCGTCACGCTCCAGCAGATCGGCGACCGCGGCGGACGCCTGTTCGAGCGGGCGGACGACGTCTGCACGACGGCGTACTGGTACCAGGACACGCCGGGCGGCGCCCGCGAGCCGCTGCCGCCCGCCCCGCTGCGCGAGCCGCGCTGAGGCCCGGCGGTCACCGACCCGCGCCGGACGCGGCGCGGCGCGTGCCCGGGGTCCCCCGTGACGGACCCCGGGCACGCGTGTGTACGATGACGGACGCAAGGCCCTATGTGACCTTCGTGGCCACCCACGGGGTCTTGCACCTCGCGGACCCCCGGCCCCGGCCGGGGGTTCTTGCGTGTCAGCCCAGCCAGACCACCCCGTGGGCGTCGGTGCAGGGGAGCCAGTGGCTGCGTGTGGTCATGTAGGCGCGGATGGCGTCGGGCACGACGGTGGTCCTCGTCCCCCAGACCTCCGGATGTGCGGAGCGGTGACGCTGGTAGGCGCCGTAGGCGATGAGGTCGCATGTGCTTCGGGCGACCGGTACTACCCTGGCCGCACCAGCACCTCCGGACGAGAGGAACCCCGGTGGGAGACGCCCTGCCCGTCGTCGAGCTGCTGCGCGACGCCGTGGTGTCGCTGGCGCTCCTCCTCGGGGCGGGCACGCTGACGAGCACGTTGGTGCTCGCCGGTGCCACCACCCTCGCGGTCGCGGTCGCGACGGCGCTGCTGGCCCGCGGGCTGCGCGGCCTGGTGCTCGACGTCGCCGCGGTCCCCGCCGGGCACGTCCGCGCGACGGCCGACGCCGGGCCCTCCACGGCGCAGAGCGACCCCGACGCCCCGGGGCGGCCCCGTCCCCGGGCACCCGGCCTGCTCCTCGGCTGACCCACCCGTCCCGAGGCCCTCTCCACCCGACACCGCGCAGCGCGCGGTGACCGGTCGCCCGCGCGCACGGGTCGGTCGGCGGACGCGTACCCGCCCGTCACGACCGAGGACCCACCATGGACCTGCTCTCCCTGCCCCCCGTCGCCGCCGTGCTCGACGCGGCCTACCGCGCCCTCATGGGCCTGACCCACCTGCTCGAACCCCTCGCCGGCAGCGGTGCCGCGGCCGCCGCCGTCGTGCTCGTGACCCTGCTCGTGCGCGCCGCGCTCGTCCCCGTCGGCGTCTCGCAGGCGCGCGCGGAGCTGACCCGGGCCCGTCTCGCGCCCCGGCTCGCGGAGCTCCGGCGGCGGCACCGCCACCAGCCCGAGAAGCTCCAGGCCGCGACGCTGCAGCTCTACGCCGACGAGGGCACGACGCCGTTCGCCGGGTGCCTGCCGGTGCTCCTCCAGGCGCCGGTGGTCGGCGTGATCTACGCGGTGTTCGTCCACCCGCGGCTCGCCGGGCACCCGAACGCCCTGCTGGGCGAGACGCTGGCCGGCGTGCCGCTCGGGTCGAGCCTCGTGGGCGTCCTGGGCGGTGGTGGCGCGTCGGCGGCGACCCTGCTCGTCCTCGGCGCCGTCGTCGCGGCCGTCGCGGCGGTGGGTGAGCTCAGCCGGCGGGCGGCGCGACCCGGGGGGCCGCTGGCGCCGCCGGCACCCGAGACCGGGGCGGGCACGCCCGCGGGACCGCTCGCCGGACCCGGCGCGCAGCGGCTTCTCGGGATGCTCCCGCTGACGACGGCCGTGGTCGCGTGCGTGGTGCCGCTCGCGGCCGGCCTGTACCTGCTCGTGACGGTCGCGTGGACGTACGTCCAGCGCCGCGTGCTGCGCCGCCGGTACCCGCTGCCGCCGGCACCGCCCGCGCGCCCGGCCACGGACTGAAGTCCCTTCCGGGTGCCGTGCGGGCGGCGGGACGCTGGGCCAGGGCGCAGCGTCGCGCCCCAGCCGGTGGTCGAGGAGAACGCGCCATGAGCATCCGCATCACCCACATCCGCCTGTCCGACGGGGTCCGGGACCACGAGCACATCACCGATGTGCAGTGGACCAGCCTGGAGGACAACGACCACGGCGTGAGCCCCCGCGCCGCCGTGGTGAAGTGGATCGACACCGAGGGCGGCCACGCCTACGTCGGGCAGGGCCCGTCCTCGGTGCGCGTCACGACGGTGCACCCGGCCTTCGGGGCCGCGCACCTGCGGACGTGGGCGGACGGCGCGTGGACGGACAACCTGCTGGAGCTCCAGGAGTTCTGAGCGTCCGGCGCGGCGGGCGGCCTCGTACCATCACCGGGTGCCGCCCCGCTCGCCCCTGCCCCCGCGCCACGGCCTGGGGGCGGCGTGGGTCCGCACCCCGGACCGCGCGCGCGACCGGGTGGACCCGTGGCCGACGATGGGCGCCTGGCTGCGCGACCGCCTGCCCGAGCACGTCGACGTGCCCGGGATGCTGGCCTCGGGGGCGTTCGTCGGCGAGGACGGCCGGCCCGTGCGCTCGGACGACCCGTACGCGCCGCACCGGTTCGTGTGGTTCCACCGGGAGCTGCGGGACGAGCCGCCGGTTCCGGGCGCCGTCCACGTCGTGCACCGGGACGAGCGCCTGGTGGTGGTCGACAAGCCCCCGTTCCTGTCCTCGATCCCCCGGGGCCGGCACGTGCGCGAGAGCGTGGTGGTGCGGCTGCGCGAGGAGCTCGGCCTGCCGGAGCTGTCGCCGCTGCACCGGCTGGACCGCGTGACGTCCGGCCTGCTGCTGCTCAGCACCGAGCGGCGGTGGCGCGGCGCCTACCAGACGCTGTTCGAGCACCGCGCCGTCGCCAAGACCTACCGCGCCCTGGCGCCGCTGCGGCCGGACCTCGCGCTGCCCGTCGTGGTGCGCGACCACCTGCGCAAGGAGCGCGGCCGGTGGCAGGCGGAGGTGGTGCCCGGCGCGCCGCCGAACGCCGAGACCCTGGTCGAGCTCGAGTCCGAGGTGGACGGGCGGGGCGTCTACCGGCTGACGCCGCGCACCGGCCGGACGCACCAGCTCCGGGTGCACCTGCTGGGGCTCGGCATCCCGATCGTCGGCGACCCGCTGTACCCCGAGGTGCTGGACGTGCCGGTCGACGACTTCTCCCGGCCGCTCCAGCTGCTCGCGGCGGAGGTGGCGTTCACCGACCCGGTGGACGGGTCGGCGCGCCGGTTCGCGTGCGTGCGCCGGCTGCCGCTGGCCGCGGAGGGCTGACGGGGCCGGGCCCTACCGGCGGGGGGTCACGCGCGCGGGCACCGGCGCGCGTCGTGCCGCGACCCGGCGGCCCGTGACGGCCGCGGCGCCGGCCACGAGCGCCAGCACGGCCAGCGCGAGCAGGCCGCCCGCGTCGTCGGCGCCGGT
>NZ_JBCLVN010000012.1:0-22255 GCF_039548315.1 Cellulomonas olei | reverse complement strand
GCCGGGGCCGCCTGGGCGCCCTACCGCGGCGGCCCGGCGTTCCTCGCGCACCTCGCGGCCGGCGGTGCGCCGCGCGCCGCGTGGTCCGCGCTGCCGGGGCCGACGGGGGAGCGGTGGCCGGACGCCGTGGCGCAGGCCGTCGCCGCGACCCTGTCGAGCGGGCGCGGCGCGCTCGTCGTGGTCCCGGACGCCCGCGACGTCGACCGCGTCTGCGCCGCCCTGGAGGCCGCGGGCGTGCCCGCGTGGACGCCCGACGGCACGGACGCCTCCCACGTGCGGCTCATGGCGGACGACGGGCCGGCACGCCGGTACCGCTCGTACCTCGCGGCGCTGCGGGGGCTGGCGCGGGTGGTGGTCGGCACGCGCGCCGCCGCGTTCGCGCCCGTGCGGGACCTGGGCCTGGCGGTGTGCTGGGACGACGGCGACGACCTGCACGCCGAGCCGCGCGCCCCGTACCCGCACGTGCGCGAGGTGCTCGCGCTGCGCTCCGACTCCGAGGGCTGCGCGCTGCTGCTGGCCGCGCACGGCCGCTCCGTCGAGGTCCAGGCGCTCGTCGCGTCGGGCTGGGTGCGTCCGGTCACCGCCGACCGGACCGTGGTGCGCGCCCGCACGCCGCGCGTGCGCGCCCTCACGAGCGTGGAGCTGGCCCGCGAGGGCGCCGCGGCCGCCGCGCGCCTGCCGGGGGAGGCCTGGCGCACCATCCGCGAGCGGCTGGCGCACGGTCCCGTCCTCGTGCAGGTGCCGCGGGCCGGCTACCTGCCCGCGGTGGCGTGCGCCCGGTGCCGTCAGGTCGCGCGCTGCGGGCACTGCCACGGCCCGCTGCAGCTGCCGTCCGGCGACGGGACGGCGCAGTGCGGCTGGTGCGGGCGGCTGGCGACCCGGTGGCGGTGCGACGCGTGCGGGAACGGGACGTTCCGGTCGGTGGCCGTCGGGTCCGACCGCACGGCGGAGGAGCTGGGGCGGGCGTTCCCCGGGGCGACCGTCCGCACGTCGGGGGCCCGGTCCGCCGGGGGCGTGCTGGCGGAGGTCCCGGACCGGCCCGCGCTCGTGGTGTCCACCCCGGGCGCCGAGCCCGTCGCGCCGGCGGGGTACGCGGGGGCCGTGCTGCTGGACGCCGGGGTGACGACCGGGTCCACGTCGCTGCGCGCCACCGAGGACGCGCTGCGGCGGTGGCTCGCGGCGGCGGCGCTCGTGCGGCCGGGGTCCGACGGGGGCGTGGTGCTGCTCGTCGGCGACGGCGCGGAGCGCCCCACCCAGGCGCTCGTGCGGTGGGACCCGGCGGGCCTCGCGGAGCGGGAGCTCGCGGAGCGGACGGAGGTCGGCCTGCCGCCGGCGGTCCGCGTGGCGGAGCTCACCGGCACGCGCGAGGTGGTGGCGGGCGTGCTCGCGCGCGTCGAGCTGCCGCCCGGTGCCGACGTGCTGGGCCCGGTGCCGCTGCCGGGCGACGACTCGCTCGACCCGCCCGTGCGCACGCTCGTGCGGGTCCCAGTGGCGGAGGGCCGGGCGCTGGCCCGGTCGCTCGCCGCGTCCCTCGCCGTGCGCAGCGCCCGCCGGGAGGGCGGGACGGTGCGGGTGCGGCTCGACCCGGAGGAGATGCTGTGAGTGGCGCCGTCGACGCGGTGGTGTTCGACCTGGGGAACGTCCTGGTGCGGTGGGACCCCGTCCTGCCGTTCGCGGGGGTGCTGGACGAGGCGGAGGTCGAGCGGTTCTTCGCGGACGTCGGCTTCGCGGAGCTCAACCACCAGCAGGACGCGGGACGGCCGTGGGCCGAGGCGCGCGCGGAGGTGGCCCGCCGCCACCCGGAGCACGTCGCGACCCTCGACCTCTACGTCGAGCGGTTCCCCCTGTCCCTGCCGGGTCCCGTTCCGGGCAGCGCGGCCGTCGTCGACGAGCTGCGGGCCGCGGGTGTCCGGGTGCTGGGGCTGACCAACTGGTCCGCCGAGACGTTCCACCACGCGGCGCCGGTCGCGCCCGTGGTCGACCGGCTCGAGGCGGTGCTGGTGTCGGGCCGCGAGGGGGTGGCCAAGCCGGACCCGCGCGTGTTCCGGCTGCTCGCCGACCGGTACGGCCTGGTGCCGGCGAGGACGCTGTTCACCGACGACAGCCCGGTGAACGTCGCCGCGGCGGCCGCCGAGGGGTTCCGGGCGGTGCTGTTCACCGGCGCGGCGGAGCTGCGGGCCGACCTGGTGGCCCACGGGGTCCTGCCCCCGACGGCCTAGGATCGGTGCCCATGCGCCTGCTCTTCGCCGGGACGCCCGCGGTGGCGCTGCCCTCGCTGGACGCCCTGATCGCCTCCCGCCACGAGGTCGTCGCGGTCCTCACGCGACCCGACGCCCGCGCCGGCCGCGGCCGCACGCTCGCCGCGAGCCCCGTCAAGCAGCGCGCCCTGGACGCCGGGATCGAGGTGCTGACGCCGGCGACCCTGAGGGACGAGGACGTGCGGGCGCGGCTCGCCGAGCTGGCGCCCGACGCCGCGCCCGTGGTGGCGTACGGCAACCTCGTGCCGGCGGCTCTGCTCGACCTGCCCCGGCACGGGTGGGTCAACCTGCACTTCTCGGTGCTGCCGGCCTGGCGGGGTGCGGCCCCCGTGCAGCACGCCGTCATCGCGGGCGACGAGGTGACCGGCGCGAGCACGTTCCGGCTGGAGGCCGGCCTCGACACCGGCCCGGTGTACGGCACGCTCACCGAGACCATCCGCCCGCGCGACACCGCCGGGGACCTGCTGGGACGGCTGGCGGAGGCCGGCTCCGGGCTGCTGGTGCGCACGCTCGACGCGCTGGAGGAGGGCATCCTCACGCCGGTCCCGCAGCCCGCCGACGGCGTCAGCCTCGCCCCGCGGCTCACCACCGAGGACGCCCGGGTGCGCTGGCAGCACCCCGCCATGGCGGTCGACCGGCGGGTGCGCGGCTGCACCCCGGCCCCGGGCGCGTGGACGACCCTGCCGGACGGGTCCCGGCTGGGGCTCGGACCGGTGCGGCCCGAGCCCGCGGTGACCGACCTGCGGCCCGGCGAGCTGCGGGCCGGGCGCGGCGAGGTGCTCGTGGGCACCGGCACGCACGCGGTGCGGCTGGAGGAGGTCCGTCCCGCGGGCAAGCGCGCGATGCCCGCACCGGACTGGGCCCGGGGCGCCCGCCTCGCGCCCGGCACGGTGCTGGGCGGGGACGCCGCGTGAGCGCGCCGCAGGGCGGCCGTCGCGGCCCGCGCCGGCGCACCGCCGCAGCGCCCGCCGAGCGGCGTCGCGGGACGGACCCGGCGCGCACCGTCGCGTTCGACGTGCTGCGCACGGTGGCCGACTCGGACGCCTACGCGAACCTCGCCCTGCCGCCGCTGCTGCGCGAGCGCGGCATCCGCGGGCGGGACGCCGGGTTCGCCACCGAGCTGGCGTACGGCACGCTGCGGCTGCGCGGCCGGTACGACGCGGTGATCGCGCAGTGCGCCGGCAGGCCGTTGGACCGGGTGGACCCGCCCGTGCTGGACGCCCTGCGCCTCGGCGCGCACCAGCTGCTCGGGATGCGGGTGCCGCCGCACGCGGCGGTGTCGGAGACCGTCGGCCTGGTGCGGGAGCGGGTGGGGGCCGGTCCCGCGCAGTTCGTCAACGCCGTGCTGCGCGCCGTCGCCCGGGAGCCGTTGGACGTCTGGCTGGCGCGGGTCGGGGACGCCGCGGCCGCGCCGGAGCAGGGGACCGCGGCGGAGGTCGCCCGGCTGTCCGTGGTCGAGAGCCACCCGGCCTGGGTGACCCGCGCGCTCCGCGAGGCGCTCGTGGGGCACGGCCGCGACGCCGCCGAGCTGCCCGCGCTGCTCGCGGCCGACAACGAGGCGCCCCGCGTGACGCTCGTGGCCCGGCCCGGCCTGGTCGCGCCGGACGAGCTGCTGGCCGCGGCCGGTGACGGGGCCGCGCCCGGCCGGTGGGCGCCCACGGCCGTCACCCTCGCGGGGGGCGGCGACCCGGCGGCGCTCGCCCCGGTGCGGGCCGGACGCGCGGGCGTGCAGGACGAGGGCAGCCAGCTCGTCGCGCTCGCCCTCGCCGACGCCCCGCTCGACGGCCGCGACGCCCGGTGGCTCGACCTGTGCGCCGGCCCCGGCGGGAAGGCGGCCCTGCTGGCGGCCCTCGCCGGCGGGCGGGGCGCCCGGCTGGTCGCCAACGAGGTCCAGCCGCACCGCGCCCGGCTCGTGCGCCAGGCCCTCGCGGCCGCGCCGGCGGGTGCCGTCGAGGACGTGCGGGTGGGCGACGGGCGCCAGGCCGGCGACGACGAGCCGGGCGCCTACGACCGCGTCCTGCTCGACGCCCCGTGCACCGGGCTGGGTGCGCTGCGCCGGCGCCCGGAGTCCCGCTGGCGGCGCACCCCCGCGGACCTCGCGGCGCTCGGCTCGCTGCAGCGGGAGCTGCTGGCGTCGGCGCTGCGCGCGGTGCGCGTCGGCGGGGTCGTCGCGTACGTGACGTGCTCGCCGGTGCTCGCCGAGACGAGCCTCGCGGTGGTGGACGCGCGCCGCGCCGCCCGCCGCGCTGGCCTGGAGACCGAGGTGCTGCCCGCCCCCGAGGTGCTGCACCGCACCGCCCCCGGGCTCGACCTGCCGGACCGGGAGGACGCGCAGCTCTGGCCGCACGTGCACGGGACGGACGCGATGCACCTCACGCTGCTGCGCCGGACGTCCTGACGGCGGCGCGACGCGCGGCGGGGGCGCGACGCGCGGCGGGGGCGCGACCGCCCCGGCCCGCACGCCCCGGCGCCCCCGCGGCGTGCTCGATACGCTGGGACGCGTGCCCGCACTGATCAGCCCCAGCATCCTGTCCGCCGACTTCGTCAACCTCGAGCGCGACCTCGGCCGCATCGCCCGGGCCGACTACGCGCACGTCGACGTGATGGACAACCACTTCGTCCCGAACCTCACGCTCGGGCTGCCGGTGGTGCGGCGCATCGCCGAGGTGTCGCCGGTGCCGCTCGACGTGCACCTGATGATCGAGGACGCCGACCGGTGGGCGGTGGACTACGCGCGGGCGGGTGCGGCGTCGGTGACGTTCCACGCGGAGGCGGCGCAGGCGGCGGTCCGGCTGGCGCGCGAGCTGCGGTCGGCGGGCGCCCGGGCCGGCATCGCGCTGCGGCCCGCGAGCCCGGTCGAGCCGCTGCTGGACCTGCTGCCGGAGTTCGACATGGTGCTGGTCATGACCGTCGAGCCCGGGTTCGGCGGGCAGTCCTTCATCGAGGGGACGCTGCCCAAGATCCGCCGGCTGCGCGCCGCGATCGACGAGCAGGGCGCCGCGACGTGGGTGCAGGTGGACGGGGGCGTCTCGCGCGGCACGATCGCGGCGGTGGCCGAGGCGGGCGCGAACGTCTTCGTGGCGGGGTCGGCCGTGTACGGGGCTCCGGACGTCGCGGCGGAGATCGACACCCTGCGGGGGCTCGCGGACGAGGCGCTGCTCCGGCGGTGACCCGGCGCAGGTGCGGCGCAGCTCCTGCGCGGTGCTGCGCCGACGCCGGTCCGACCCCGGACCGGCCCCGCCCGCGCCACGCGGCACCCCGGCCGGGACGAACGGCCGTCACGCCGGGAATGCCGGCTGTGGCATCATCGTTGGCGAAGTACACACACGTGCTCCGGGGTCGGTGCAATTCCGAGCCGGCGGTGACAGTCCGCGACCCGCAAGCGCCTCGGCGTGAGCGGTTGACCTGGTGGAACTCCAGGACCGACGGTGACAGTCCGGATGGGAGGAGACGTGGCGGCGTGCTCGGCGTGAGCCGGGTGCGCCGTGGTCGTCGTGCACCAGCGCGCCGCCCGCACCCCGGAGCCTGACGGCGACGGAGGGAGCGGGGCGGTGGACGCCACGGCGGTCGAGCGGGACGCGATGCTGCGCGCCCTCGACCTCGCGCGGCGCGGCCCCGCCCACGGACCGAACCCCCGCGTGGGCTGCTTGCTGCTCGGCCCGGACGGCGAGGTCCTCGGCGAGGGCTGGCACCGCGGGGCCGGGACCGCGCACGCGGAGGTGGCGGCGCTGGCCGACGCCCGCGAGCGCGGCACCGGCGCCCGGGGCGCGACGGCCGTCGTGACGCTCGAGCCCTGCGACCACACGGGACGTACCGGGCCCTGCTCGCGCGCGCTGATCGAGGCGGGTGTGCGCCGCGTCGTGGTGGCGGTCGCGGACCCGAACCCGGACGCCGCCGGGGGAGCGGCACGCCTGCGCGCGGCGGGCGTCGAGGTGGTCGTCGGGGTCGAGGAGGCGGCGGGCCGCGCGCTGCTGCGCCCGTGGCTGCTCGCCGTCGGGCGCGGGCGTCCGTTCGTCACGCTGAAGACCGCGGCGACGCTGGACGGCCGGGTCTCCGCCCCGGACGGCACGTCGCGGTGGATCACCTCGCCGGAGGCGCGCGCCCACGCCCACGCCCTGCGCGCCGAGGTCGACGCGCTGGTGGTCGGGACCGGGACCGTGCTCGCGGACGACCCGTCGCTCACCGCCCGCACGCCGGACGGCTCGCTCGCGGAGCACCAGCCGCTCCGCGTCGTCGTCGGTGAGCGCGCCCTGCCGCTGGACGGCCGGCTCGCGGGTCCCGGCGGCGAGGTGGTGCACCTGCGCACCCGCGACCCCCGCGAGGTCCTCGCCGCGCTCCACGCCCGTGAGGTGCGGCACGCGCTCGTCGAGGGCGGGCCGACGCTCGCCGCGGCGTTCCTGCGCGCCGGGGTCGTCGACGAGGTGCACGCGTACGTCGCGCCCGTCCTGCTCGGGGCCGGGCGCAGCGCCGTCGGCGACCTCGGCGTGAGGACCGTCGACGACGCGATCCGGCTGCACCCGCGCGAGGTGCTGCCGCTGGGGCCCGACGTGCTCGTCGTGGCCGACACCGAGGAGGAGGACCGCTGATGTTCACCGGCATCGTGGAGGAGGTCGGCGCCGTGGTGGCGCTCGACCTGGCACCCGGCACGCAGGGAGCGGCGGACGGGGGCGCGGGTGATGCCCGGCTGACCGTCCGCGGCCCGCTGGTCGTGTCCGACGCCGCGCCGGGCGACTCGATCGCCGTGGGCGGGGTCTGCCTCACGGTCGCGGTGCTGCCCGGGGACGGCACGTTCGTCGTCGACGTGATGCCGGAGACCCTGCGCCGCACCGCGCTCGGCGACCTGCGGCCCGGGGACCCCGTGAACCTGGAGCGTGCCGTGCGGGCCGACGCGCGGCTCGGCGGGCACGTCGTGCAGGGGCACGTCGACGGCGTGGGGACGGTCCGCCGCCGCACGCCCGGCCCGCGCTGGGACGAGGTGGAGATCGCCCTGGACCCCGCGCTGGCCCGGTACGTCGCGGAGAAGGGCTCGGTCGCGGTCGCGGGGGTCTCGCTCACGGTGACGGCGGTCGGCCCGGACTGGTTCGGCGTCTCGCTGATCCCCACCACGCTCGCCGCGACGACCCTGGGGGCCGCCGCCGTGGGCACGCGCGTGAACCTGGAGGTCGACGTGCTCGCGAAGTACGTCGAGCGGCTGCTGACCGCCGGGGCGGTCGCGGGCACCGCGCCGGTCGAGGGGGGTGCGCGGTGAGCGCCGCGGCCGCCGACGAGGACGTCGTGCTCGGCACCGTCGAGCAGGCGCTGGCCGAGCTGCGCGCGGGCCGGCCGGTGCTCGTCGCGGACTCCCCGGACCGCGAGAACGAGGCGGACGTGATCCTGGCCGCGGACCGGGCCACGCCCGAGTGGGTCGCCTGGACCATCCGCCACTCCTCGGGCTACCTCTGCGCCCCGATGACCGGCGCCCGCGCCGACGCCCTCGACCTGCCGCTGATGGTCCCGCAGAGCCAGGACCCCCGGCGGACCGCGTACACCGTCACCGTCGACGCCGCGCACGGCGTCACGACGGGCATCTCCGCGGCCGACCGCACGCAGACGCTGCGCCTGCTGTCCGACCCGGCCTCGGGACGCGAGGACCTCATCCGGCCGGGGCACGTGCTGCCGCTGCGCGCGGTGCCGGGCGGCGTGCTGCACCGCGCGGGCCACACCGAGGCGGCGGTCGACCTGTGCCGGCTCGCGGGCGTCGAGCCGGTCGCCGCGATCGCCGAGCTGGTGAACGACGACGGCACGATGATGCGGCTCCCGCAGACCGCCGCCCTGGCGCGCGAGCACGGGCTCGTGGTGCTGACGATCGCCGACCTGATCGCCTGGCGCACCGCCCACCGGGACCTGCCGTCGGAGCCGGCGCCCGGTCCCGAGGCTGCGGCGACCGCGCCGGAGCGGCGGGTGCACCGGGCGCACACCGCCCAGCTGCCCACGCGGCACGGCGCGTTCACGGTGCACGCGTACCGCGACCTGCGCACCGGCGCCGAGCACGTGGCGCTCGTCGCGGCGACCGGCCTGGTCGAGCAGCCCGTGGTGCGGGTCCACTCCGAGTGCCTGACGGGGGACGCGTTCGGCTCCGAGCGGTGCGACTGCGGACCGCAGCTCGACGCGGCCCTGGAGCTCGCCGCCCGCGACGGCGGCGCCGTGGTGTACCTGCGCGGCCACGAGGGCCGGGGCATCGGCCTCGTCGCGAAGATCGGCGCCTACGCGCTGCAGGACGCGGGCCGGGACACGGTCGAGGCCAACCTCGATCTCGGCTGGCCCGCGGACCGGCGGGAGTACGGCGCCGCCGCGGCGATCCTCGAGGACCTGGGCGCCCGCCGCATCACCCTGCTGACCAACAACCCCGCGAAGGTCGCCGGGTTGACGGCGCACGGCATCGAGGTCGCGGAGGTCCGCGGCCTGGAGGTCGGGCGCACCCCCCACAACGAGACCTACCTGCGCACCAAGGCTCGGGCGATGGGACACCTGCTGCCCGGCCTCGACCACACCCCGGAGGACCCACGATGAGCGGCAGCGGCGCACCCCAGATCACCACGGACGGCACCGGCCTGCGGGTCGTCGTCGTCGCGGCGTCCTGGCACACCACCGTCATGGACGGCCTGCTCGCGGGCGCGCGGCGGGCCCTGGCCGCGGCCCACGTCGAGGACGTGCGGGAGGTCCGCGTCCCGGGCACGTTCGAGCTGCCCGTCGCGGCCGCCCGGGCGGCGCGCAGCGGGGAGGTGGACGCCGTGGTCGCGCTCGGCGTCGTGATCCGCGGCGGCACGCCGCACTTCGAGTACGTCTGCCAGGCCGCCACCTCGGGCCTCACCGACGTCGCCGTCACGACGGGCGTGCCCGTCGGCTTCGGGGTCCTCACGTGCGACGACGAGGCCCAGGCGCTCGACCGCGCCGGCCTGCCGGGGTCGCACGAGGACAAGGGCGCCGAGGCGGCCGAGGCGGCGGTGGCGACGGTCGTCGCCCTGCGCGCGCTGTGAACCTGCTCACCTGGCTGTTCGACGCGCAGCTCGTCGTCGCCGGTCACCCGGTGCTGTGGCGCGAGGTCGTCGGCAACCTGTTCGGCCTCGCGTCGGCGCTCGGCGGGCTGCGGCGGCGGATCTGGGCGTGGCCGGTCGGCATCGTCGGCAACGTGCTGCTGTTCACCGTGTTCCTCGGCGGCGTCTTCCACACCCCGCAGGCGCGCGACCTGTACGGGCAGGCCGGACGCCAGGTGTTCTTCGTCGCGGTGGCGGTGTACGGCTGGGTGCGGTGGTCCCGCACGCGGCGGGCGTCGCGCGAGCACGGTGCGCCGGACGCGCCGGCGGTCGTCCCGCGGTGGGCCGGGCGGTCCGGGTGGGTGCAGATCGTCGGCATCGGCGTGGTCGGGACCGTCGTCTGCGCGCTCGTGTTCGACGCGCTCGGGTCGTGGGGCCCGTGGGCGGACGCCTGGATCTTCGTCGGCTCGCTGCTCGCCACGTACGGCATGGCCCGCGGCTGGATCGAGTTCTGGCTCATCTGGATCGCGGTGGACGCGGTGGGCGTGCCGCTGCTGCTCAGCGCCGGGTACTACCCCTCCGCGGTGCTGTACCTGGTCTACGCGGGCGTGGTGCTGTCCGGGTTCGTCGTGTGGTGGCGCGCCCGGCGCCGGGAGGCACCGCAGCAGGTGACTGCCGCGGCCGGCGTCGCGGGCTGAGGGGGCGCCCCCGGGCCGCGGGCGGCGGCCGTCCCGGGGAGCGGGCGCGGCGGGAGGGGCGCGCGGCGACCGTCTACCCTGACGGGCGTGAAGACGTTCGACGCGCTGTTCGCTGAGCTGACCGAGAAGGCGACCACCCGGCCCGCCGGCTCCGGGACCGTCCGGGAGCTCGACGCCGGGGTCCATGCGATCGGCAAGAAGATCGTCGAGGAGGCGGCCGAGGTCTGGATGGCCGCGGAGCACGAGGGGGACGACCGCACCGCCGAGGAGATCTCCCAGCTCCTGTACCACCTGCAGGTGCTCATGGTCGCGAAGGGCCTGACCCTCGACGACGTGTACGCGCACCTGTGACCCGCCCCCGCCGCACCACCGACCTGAGGACCCCCCTGTGCTGAGGATCGCCGTCCCGAACAAGGGCTCGCTCGCCGAGCCCGCCGCCGAGATGCTGCGCGAGGCGGGCTACCGCCAGCGCCGCGACTCCCGCGAGCTCGTCCTGCCCGACGCCGACAACGGCGTCGAGTTCTTCTTCCTGCGCCCGCGCGACATCGCCGTGTACGTCGGCACCGGCACCGTCGACGTCGGCATCACCGGGCGCGACCTGCTGCTCGACTCCGGGTCGCCCGCCACGGAGCACCTGCCGCTCGGCTTCGCCCGCTCCACGTTCCGGTTCGCGACGCAGGCGGGCACGATGAACGACGTCCGCGAGGTCGCCGGCCGGCGCGTGGCGACGTCCTACCCGGTGCTCGTCGGGCAGTACCTCGCCTCGCAGGGCGTCGAGCCCGCCGAGGTCGTGCGGCTGGACGGCGCCGTCGAGACCGCGATCCGGCTGGGCGTGGCGGACGTCATCGCCGACGTGGTCGAGACGGGCACGACGCTGCGCGCCGCCGGGCTCGACGTGTTCGGCGCGCCGATCCTCACCTCGGAGGCCGTCCTCGTGCGCCGCGCCGACGGCCCGGAGCCTGCGGGGCTCGACGTCCTGACCCGGCGGCTGCAGGGCGTGCTGACCGCCCGCGAGTACGTCCTCATGGACTACGACGTCCCGCTGGAGCTGGTGGACCGGGCCGTCGCCGTGACCCCCGGCCTGGAGTCGCCGACGGTCTCCCCGCTCCACAACACCGACTGGGCGGCCGTGCGCGTCATGGTGCGGCGCAGCGAGACCAACAAGGTCATGGACGCCCTGTACGACGTGGGCGCGCGCGCGATCCTCGTCACCTCGATCCACGCCTGCCGGCTGTAGGGCCGCGACGTGCCGGGTGCGGGGGGCGACGGGGCGGCGCCGGGCGGCGCAGGGACCGGACGGGCGCTGGACGACGTGTTCCGGCCCCGGGCGGCGCGCTGGGTGACGACCGTGCTGGCGGTGGTCGTGGCCGCCGCCACGGTGCTGCTGCTCGTGCTGCTGCCCCGCACCGGCCTGGTCGGTCTCGGGGCGGGGGACCGGCTCGGGTTCGGGCTGCTCGGCGCCGCCATCGTCTGGTTCTGCTGGCGGCAGGCGACCGTGTCCGCCACCCCGACCCCCGAGGGCCTGCGGGTGCGCAACCTCGCCACCACGCGCACCGTCCCGTGGGCGCAGATCGTCTGGGTGCGGTTCGGTGAGGGCCGGCCGTGGGTGCAGCTCGACCTGGACGACGGCGACACGCTCGCGGTGATGGGCGTGCAGCGCGCCGACGGCGAGCTGGCGCAGCGCGAGGCGCGGCGCCTGGCGACGCTGGTGGCGTCCCGGACGCGGACCGCGCGCGACGACTGACCGCGCGCTCCACCGACCTGACCCGCCGGGCCTGACCCGCCGGGCCCGACCCGTCGTGCCTACCCGTCCGGCGGGCCCGTCCGGCGGTCCCGTCAGGCCTGCGGCGCGGTCCCGTCGTCGCCGACCCTCCGCGCGAGCCGGGCGGCGTGCACCCCGGCCGCGGCGGCCGCGAGGAACGCCGCCGGGTCCTGG
The DNA here is from genome assembly GCF_039548315.1 of Cellulomonas olei. NCBI lineage: Bacteria > Bacillati > Actinomycetota > Actinomycetes > Micrococcales > Cellulomonadaceae > Cellulomonas > Cellulomonas olei. The sequence continues at coordinate 10,350 of NZ_JBCLVN010000012.1, read as the reverse complement.
GCGAGGCCCCGGCCCATCGTGGAGAGCCGGACGGGCGAGGCGCCCAGCGCGGTGAGCAGGTCGGCGCCGGCCGGGACCTCGACCAGCCGGTGCCGGCCGGCGGGGGCGCCCAGGGCGAGCGCCTGCTGCCGCACCCGCCGCCCGATCGCAGCGAGGTGGGCGCCCGGGTGCTCCTGGGGGTCCGGGACGGTGAGGCCCGCCGGCACCTGCGCGGCGTCGGGGCCGGTGCCGTCCTCCGCCGGTGCCGCCGGCTCGAACACGGGCACCACGACGTCCGCCGGGGCCAGGGCCACGCGCCCGTACGCGGTCAGGGAGTGGTGCGACACGCCCAGGTGCCGCTCCCGGGCGTCCGCGCCGGAGACCCGCAGCGAGGCGACCGGCCGGCCGCCGAGCACGGCGGCGGCGTTCACGGCCTCCCCGGCGGCGACGCCCGAGAAGCCCCACCGCGTCCCGGTGCCGAGGTTGCCGGGCCCCTGCGCGACCACCACCACGTCGGCCCGCACGACGTGGCGGGCGGCGAGCAGGGCCGTGTGGACCGTGACGGCCTCGAGGTCGCCGCCGAACGCCTGCCCGGCCGTCAGGCACGAGGCGATCCAGCCGGCCTCCCGCAGGCCAGCCACCGCGCGCGAGAACCACGCCGGCAGCGCCCCGCCGTCGGACATGACGTACGCGACCCGCAGCGGCTCGCCGCCGTGGCCGCCGGTCAGCGCGTCGGCGTACCGGACCCCGGCGACGACCGCGGGCAGGGCGGAGTGCAGGTCGGCCACGACGACGGGGAGCCCCGCCAGGTCGTCGGCGTCCCGCAGCACCTCGTGGTGCGGCGACTCCTGGTCGTCGACGCCGAGCACCATGGCCTGCAGCGGGGTGTACCGGGCCTTCACGAGGTGCCCCGGGCCGGCCTGCGGGTCGGCGGGCAGCCTGCCGGGCGCGACGACCAGGGCGTACCCGCCGGTGCCGAGCCCCCGGGCGAGCGCGGAGACGTTCAGCAGCACGCGGTCCCCGGGCCCGGGCGAGCCGACCAGGGCGGGGTAGGCGAGCGCCCGTACCGACACCGGGTCGGGGCCGCTCACGCCGTCCTCGACGACGACGGACAGCTCCACGGCTCCCGGCCACGCGCGTCCGACCGACTCCACCACACCCGAGCGCCACGTGATCACCGGACCACGCTACCGGCCACTACGGTTGTGCCGATGCCCGAACAGATCCAGCCCGCCGAGCGGCTGCTCAACCTCGTCATCGCCCTGGTGCACACCCCGGGCCGCATGACGAAGGAGCAGATCCGCCGCACCGTCGCGGGCTACGGCGACGCCGCGTCCGACGAGGCGTTCGAGCGGATGTTCGAGCGGGACAAGGACACGCTGCGCGAGCTCGGCATCCCCGTGACGACCGTGACCGCCGCGGGGCACGGCGACGACATCGGCTACCGGGTCGACCAGGACGCCTACGCCCTGCCGCCGCTGGAGCTGACGGCCGCCGAGCTCGGCGCGCTGTCGCTGGCGGCCGAGTTCTGGCAGGACCGCTCGGTGCGGGCGGACACGTCGCGGGCGCTGACCAAGCTGCGCGCGGTGGGCGCGGGCTCGGGCGCGACCGACCTCGCCGCGGGCCTGGTGCCGCGGGTGCGGGCCGGCGGCGACGCGTTCCGGCCCCTGCTCGACGCCGTGCAGGCCCGGCAGCGGGTGCGGTTCACCTACCGCGCGGCGAACACGGGGGAGGTGCGCGAGCGTCTCGTCGAGCCGTGGCGGCTGGTGGCGCGCCGCGGCGGCTGGTTCCTGGTCGGCCGCGACGTCGACCGCGCGGCGCCCCGGTCGTACCGGCTGAGCCGCATCGAGGGCCGCGTGCGTCCGGACGGGGACGACGGCGCGTTCGACCCGCCCGCGGCGCAGCAGATGGAGTCGGCCCTGCGGTCGTGGGACGCGGGGCAGGAGCGCACGGCGGTGCTGGCGCTGCGCCCGGAGCGGGCGGAGGCGCTGCGGGCGCGCGGCTCGGCCACGGCGCTGCCGGCCGACGCCGACCCGGCGCTGCGCGCGGTGGTCGCCGACCGCGACCTGGTGCGCGTGCCGTACCGCGCGACGTGGGAGCTCGCGGAGGAGGTCGCCGGGTACGGCGACGCGGTGCTGGTCGCGGACCCGCCGGCGCTGCGCGCGGCCGTGCTGCGGCTGCTGCGGAGCGCCGCGGCGCTGGCGGGACCGGACGCGGGTGCGGGACCGGACGCGGGTGCGGGACCCGGCACGGGGGAGGACGGACGTGGCTGAGCGGGCGAGCGAGCGGCTGCTGCGGCTGCTGGGGATGATCGGGTACCTGGACCGGCACGACGGCGTCCCCGTCGACCAGCTGGCGGAGCACTTCGGGGTGTCGTCGTCGCAGGTCATGGCGGACGTCGACACGCTGTGGATGAGCGGCACCCCCGGGTACTACCCGCACGACCTCATCGACTTCGACGCGGACTCCTACGACCGCGGCGAGATCCGGCTCACCGAGTCGCGCGGCATGACGCAGCCGCTGCGGCTGGGCACGCGGGAGGCGGTGACCCTGCTGGCGGCCCTGAGCGCCATGGTCGCGGACCTCGGCCCGACGCTCGAGCCGGAGCACGCGGCGGTGCTGCGCTCGGCGCTCGACAAGCTGGCGGCCGCGACGGGGGAGGCGGCGAACGCGGTGGACGTGCGGCTGGCGGTCGACGGGCTGCCGGAGGTGGTCGCCGCGATCCGCACCGCGCTCGCCCGGGGCCGCCGGCTGCGCATCCGCTACGTGAACGCCTCCGACGTGACCAGCGACCGGGACGTCGACCCGCTGCGCCTGACCACGAGCGACGAGCGGTCGTACCTCCAGGCGTGGTGCCTGCGCGCGGGCGACGAGCGGCTGTTCCGGCTGGACCGCGTGATCGGCGCCGAGGTGCTCGACGTGCCGGCGGACCCGCACCCCGGCGCAGGACGCGGCGCCACCGCGGAGTTCCGGCCCGACCCCACGGGCGACGTCGTCACGATGCACCTGCGCAGCACCGGCCGCTGGGTGGCCGAGACCGTCCCGGTCGAGGAGGTCCGCAACCTCGCCGACGGCTCGTTCGAGGTCGACGTCCGGGTGGTCCAGCCCGCGTTCCTGCGCAACCTGCTGCTGCAGGCGGCGGACGACCTGCTGGGCGTGCGTCCGCCCGAGGTGGCGCGCGACGTCGCCGCCCGGGCTCAGGAGGCGCTGGCGGCCTACGGGCCGCTGGCCGGCGCGGCGGGATAGGTTGGCCGCCATGGTGTGGGTCGTCGTGTGGGTGGTGCTCGTCCTGGGCACGCTCGTGGGTGCGTTCCTGCTCGGGCGCGACCTGTGGCGCCGGGCCCGGGCGCTCGTGACGGAGCTCGAGCGCGCCTCGGCCGTGCTGGGCGAGCTCGCGGAGCACGCCTCGACGCTGGCCGAGCAGGCGCAGGAGGCCGAGCGCGCCGCCCGCGCGGCCCGGGAGGCGGTGCTGCTGCCCGAGCCCCGTGAGGCGCGGGCCCGCTGGTCGGTGCTGCGGGCGGAGGCCGCGGCCCGGCGGGAGCGACGGCGTGCCCGCGACCGCGCGGTGCGGGAGACGTGGCGCGGCTACACGCGCTGACGGGCCGCTGACGACCCGGTGACGGACCGGTGCGCCCAGGGGTCGGGCCCGCGGGCGGACTGTAGACTCACGTGACTGCTGATCCAGCACCAGGGAGTTCTGCCATGGCGAGGCTCTTCGAGCATCCCGTTTCGATCCTCATCCTGATCCTCATCATCGTCCTGCTGTTCGGCTCCAAGCGGTTGCCGGACCTGGCGAGCGGGATCGGCAAGTCCCTGCGGATCTTCAAGCGCGAGGTGCGCGACCTGGCGGACGACGACGACAAGCCGGGCCGCGCCGACGCCACCGCGCAGCCGCCCGCCGCGCCCGTCGTGACGCCTCCCGCCCCGGGCGCGACCGGCACCCCGCTCACGCCCCCGGTGGTCACGCCGCCGCCCGCGACGTCGGCGTCCGGCACGACCGCGGAGCCGGGGACCACCGACCCGCGCCCCTGACGCCCCCGTGGCCCTGCGTCGCCCCTCGGCCAACCCCGAGGGCAGGATGCCGCTGCGCGAGCACCTGATCGAGCTCCGCAAGCGGCTGGTCCTCGCCGCGCTCGGCGTCGTCGTCGGCGGCGTGCTCGGCTGGATCGTGTACGACCCGGTGTTCCGGTCGCTGCAGGACCCGCTGCTGGACGCCGCGGCCGAGCGGGACGTGGTCGCGTCGGTGAACTTCGCCGGCCTGGCGTCCGCGATGGACATGAAGTTCAAGGTCGCGCTGTTCATCGGCGCGCTCGTGTCCAGCCCGTGGTGGCTCTACCAGCTGTGGGCGTTCGTCACGCCGGGGCTGACCCGCCGCGAGCGCCGGTCGGCCATCGGGTTCGTGGGCGTCGCGGTGCCGATGTTCCTGGCCGGCGCCGCGTTCGCCTGGTACGTGCTGCCGCGCGCGGTGGCCGTGCTCACCGAGTTCGTCCCCGAGCAGGCGACCAACCTCATCGACGCCTCGACGTACCTGAGCTTCGTCATGCGGTTCGTGCTCGCGTTCGGCGTGGCGTTCCTGGTCCCCGTGCTCATGATCTGCCTCAACCTGGTCGGCCTGGTGCGTGGGTCGACCTGGCTCAGGGGGTGGCGCTGGGCGGTGCTGCTGTCCTGCATCTTCTCGGCGGTCATGACGCCGACCCCGGACGTGGTGACGATGCTCGTGCTGGCCGCCCCGACCGCCGGGCTGTACATGGCGGCGGTGGGGCTGTCGCTGCTGCACGACCGCCGCGCCGACCGGCGGTCGGTGGAGGCGGAGGCCGCGGGCGCCACCGGACCGGACGGCGTGGTGGACCGGTGAGCCACCTCGGCGTCGTCGTGAACCCGGTCGCGGGCGTCGGACGGGGCAGCGGCGTCGGCACCGCGGCCCTGGCCGAGCTGCGCCGTCGCGGTCACCGCGTCGAGGACCTCACCGCGCGGGACCTGCTGACGGCGACGGCGCACGCGCGCCGGGCGGCGGTCGCGGGGCTCGACGCGCTCGTGGTGGTCGGCGGCGACGGGCTGGTGCACCTCGGCGCGAACGTCGTCGCGGAGACGGACCTGCCGCTGGGCATCGTGGCCGGTGGGACGGGCAACGACGTCGCGCGGGCCCTCGGCCTGCCGCGGGGGGACGTGGCCGCGGCGGTGACGGCGATCGAGCGGGCGCTGCTCGTCGGACCGCGGGCGATCGACGCGGTGAGCGTCGGACCCCCCACGCACAGCGCCCGCGAGTGGTACCTCGGTGCGTTGTCCTGCGGCATCGACGCCGCCGTGAACGCCCGTGCCAACGCGCTGCGGTGGCCGCGGGGGTCCGCCCGGTACGTGCGGGCGCTGGTGCCCGAGCTGCGCGCGTTCCGCCCCTACGGCTACCGCCTCACCACGGACGAGGGCGTGTGGGAGTCGGCCGGGACGGTCGTCGTGGCCGCCAACGGCCCGTGGATCGGCGGGGGCATCCGCGTGGCGCCCGACGCCCGGCTGGACGACGGGCTGCTCGACGTGGTCGTGGCGGGCCCCGTCACCCGTGCCGGCGTCCTGCGCATCTTCCCGGGCATGTACGCGGGGCGGCACGTGCACCACCCGCAGGTCCAGGTGCTGCGCAGCCGCCGGGTACTGGTCGAGCCCGCGCCCCACCTGGGCGGGACGCCCCCGGAGGCGCACGCCGACGGCGAGCGCATCGGCCCCCTGCCGCTCGTCGCGGAGGTCGTCCCGGGCGCCGTCCGGGTGCTCGCGCCGCTGCCGACCTAGGCTGCAGGGGTGGCACCACGCGACCCCTCCCGCACCCCCCGCGACGCCGAGGAGCTCGCTCCCGCCGACCGGTACGCCGTGGCCCGCCGCCGCGCGCGGTCCGAGCGCAGCGAGCTCGCCCGGTTCCGGACGCTCATGGACTTCCCGCTGGACGACTTCCAGGTCGAGGCGTGCGAGGCGGTCGAGCGCGGCAGCGGCGTGCTGGTCGCCGCGCCCACCGGCGCCGGGAAGACGGTCGTCGGCGAGTTCGCGGTGCACCTGGCGCTGCGGACCGGGCGCAAGGCGTTCTACACGACCCCGATCAAGGCCCTGTCGAACCAGAAGTACCACGACCTCGTGCGGCGCCACGGCGCGGACCAGGTCGGCCTGCTGACCGGCGACACCACGCAGAACGGCGAGGCGCCGGTGGTCGTCATGACCACCGAGGTGCTCCGCAACATGCTGTACGCGGGCTCGAGCACGCTCGACGGCCTGGGGTACGTGGTCATGGACGAGGTGCACTACCTGGCCGACCGGTTCCGCGGCCCGGTGTGGGAGGAGGTGATCATCCACCTGCCCGACGACGTGCAGCTGGTGTCGCTGTCCGCGACCGTGTCCAACGCCGAGGAGTTCGGCGACTGGCTGCGCACCGTGCGGGGGGACACGGCCGTCGTGGTGAGCGAGCACCGGCCGGTCCCGCTCGGGCAGCACGTGCTGGTGCGCGACGACCTCCTGGACCTGTACGCGGGCCACGTCGACCCCACGGCCCCGGGCGCGAACCCCCCGATCAACCCGGAGCTGGCGCACCTGCTGCGCCGGGCGGAGCGCTCGGGCGACGGCCCGCACCGCGGTCGGCGCGGGCAGGGCGACCGGGGCTTCCGCGGGCCCGGCGGCCGGAGGAGGGACGGCGGCGCGGGCGGCCCGGGCGGCGCGGGGGGCCTCGGCGGCGTCCGGCCGGCCCCGCGGCCGGTCATGGTCGACGTCCTGGACGACGCGGGGCTGCTGCCCGCGATCGTCTTCATCTTCTCGCGGGCCGGCTGCGACGCGGCGGTCGCGCAGTGCCTCGCGGGCGGGCTGCGGCTGACCTCGCCGGCCGAGCAGGAGGAGATCCGGGAGATCGCCGAGACCCGGTGCGCCTCCGTGCCGCGCGAGGACCTCGACGTGCTCGGGTACTGGGGGTTCCTGGACGCGCTGGTCCGGGGCGTCGCGCCGCACCACGCGGGCATGCTGCCGGCGTTCAAGGAGACGGTCGAGGAGGCGTTCGCGCGCGGCCTGGTGAAGGTCGTGTTCGCCACCGAGACGCTGGCGCTCGGGATCAACATGCCGGCGCGGTCGGTCGTCCTCGAGAAGCTGGTGAAGTGGGACGGCTCGCAGCACGTCGACATCACGCCGGGGGAGTACACGCAGCTCACGGGGCGGGCGGGTCGCCGGGGCATCGACACCGAGGGGCACGCCGTGGTCGTGGGGCGCGGCGGCCTCGACCCGATGGCGCTCGCCGGGCTGGCGTCCAAGAGGCTGTACCCGCTGCGGTCCGCCTTCCGCCCGACCTACAACATGGCCGTCAACCTCGTGGCGCAGGTGGGTCGCGTGCGCGCCCGCGAGGTGCTGGAGACGTCGTTCGCCCAGTTCCAGGCGGACCGCGGGGTGGTCGGCCTGGCCCGGCAGGCGCAGAGCCACGCCGAGGCGCTGGAGGGCTACGCGGAGGCCATGTCCTGCCACCTGGGGGACTTCCGCGAGTACTGGTCGCTGCGCCGGGAGCTGGGGGAGCGGGAGCGGGGCGTGCACCGGGCCGCGGCCGGTGCCCGGCGGGAGGCGGCCGCGCGCAGCCTGGCGTCGCTCGCCGTCGGGGACGTCGTCGCGGTGCCGGGCGGCCGCCGGTCGGTCCACGCCGTGGTGGTCGAGCCCGGCAGCGCCGGCGGCTTCGAGGGCGCCCGCCCCCTGGTCCTCACCACCGAGCGGGACGTGCGGCGCCTGTCCAGCCAGGACGTCGGCGACGGCGTGCGCACGGTCGGCCGCCTGCGCGTGCCGAAGGGCTTCTCGCCGCGTGCCGCCTCGCACCGCCGCGACCTGGCCGCGGCGCTGCGGGCCGAGATCGCCGCCGGGCGGGTCGAGGGGGCCGCGCCGTCGCGCCGCCAGGGCGGCCCGGTCGCGCGGGACGAGGACGAGGCGATCGCGGGGCTGCGCCGGCGCCTGCGGGCCCACCCCTGCCACGCGTGCCCGGACCGCGAGGAGCACGCGCGGTGGGCCGAGCGCTGGCAGCGCCTCGACGGCGAGCACCGCGCGCTCGTCCGGCGCATCGAGGGCAGGACCGGGTCGATCGCCACCGTGTTCGACCGGATCTGCGACGTGCTGGTCAGCCTCGGGTACCTCGAGAAGGTGCCCGACGAGGGCACGCGGGTCACCGAGGACGGCCGGTGGCTGCGCCGCCTGTACGCCGAGAACGACCTGCTGCTGGCGGAGTGCCTGCGCCGGGGCGCGTGGCAGGACCTCGACGTGCCGGGTCTCGCCGCGGCGGTCTCGGCCGTCGTGTACTCGGCGCGCCGCGACGACCGGGAGCGCACCCCGGCCGTCCCCGGGGGGCCGGCGAGCCGGCTCGGCGTCGCGCTGGACGCGACGACCCGGATCTGGTCCGAGCTGGACGACCTGGAGGGCACGCACCGGCTCGAGACGGTGCAGCCCCTCGACCTGGGGCTGGTCCAGGCCGTGCACCGGTGGGCCGCGGGTCGCTCGCTCGACGCCGTCCTGCGGGACGCCGACCTGGCCGCCGGCGACTTCGTCCGCTGGTGCAAGCAGGTGGTCGACGTCCTGGACCAGGTCGCCAAGGCGGCTCCGGACCAGCGGCTGCGCCAGACGGCGCGGTCGGCGGTCGGCGCGGTGCGGCGCGGGGTCGTCGCCTACGCCGGGACCTGACGGCGGGGCGCCGGGCGGTCCGGGCGACGGCGGTCCCGGGCGGCGCGACGTCGACGGGTGAGGTCGGCCGCCGTCCCCTATCGTGCGGTCGTGACCACCACGCTGTACCGGGGCGGCACGGTGCTGACGCCCGACGCCCCCGACGCGACGTCGATCCTCGTCTCCGGCGACCGGGTCGCCTGGGTGGGTGGCACCGACGCGGCGGACGGCCTGGCCGGCGCCGCCGACGCCGTGGTCGAGCTCGACGGGGCGCTCGTGACGCCCGGCTTCGTCGACGCCCACGTGCACGCGCTCGAGTCCGGGCTCGCGCTCGACGGGGTGGACCTGGCCGGCGCGCGCGGGGTGGACGACGTGCTCGCGCGCGTCCGGGACGCGGTGCGGGGGCCGGCGGGCCGTCGCGCGGCGGCCGACGGCGCTCCGCTGGCGGGGTCCGGCTGGGACGACGCGCTGTGGCCGGAGGACCGGCCGCCCCGCCGGGACGAGCTCGACGCCGCCGGCGGGGGCGCGCCCGTCTGGCTCGGGAGCGCGGACCGGACGGCCGCCGTGGTGTCCTCGTCCTTCGCGCGCGTGCTCGGGCTGGACACGCTGCCCGGGTGGCGGGACGACGGCGTGGTGACCGGCGAGGCCCTGCGGGTGGCGTGGGGCGCCGTCCGGGAGGCCGCCGAGCCCCGCCGCGCCGCCCTGGAGGACCTCGCGCTCCGCGCGGCCGCGCGCGCCGGGGTGGTGGCCGTGCACGAGCACAGCGCCCCGGCCTCGGCCGCCCGACGGGACCTGGCGGCGCTGCTGGCGAGGACGGCCGAGCCGGGCTCCGGGCTGCCCCAGGTGGCGGGGTACCGCGCGGAGCTGTGCGAGACGACGGACGACGCGCGGGACCTGCTCGAGGAGCTGCCCGGGCTGCGGGGGATCGGCGGCGACCTCGCCGTCGACGGCACGCTCCGCGCCCGGACGGCGGCGCTGCGGCAGCCGTACGACGACGTGCGCGGACCGGGCGACCGGACGGGGGAGCTGCTGCTGACGGCGGAGCAGGTGAGCAACCACGTCGCGGCCGTGACCCGGGCCGGGGTGCAGGCGGCGTTCCGCGTGACGGGCGACCGCGCGGTCGCCGAGGTGCTGCTCGGCTTCCGGGCCGCGGCGGAGGTCGAGGGCGTCGAGGCGCTGCGGGCGGCCGGCCACCGGCTGGGGCGCGCGTCGATGCTCGACGCGCCGGCCCTCGCCACGCTCGTCCTGCTCGGCCTGACCGTGGCGGCGGAGCCGGTGCCGGAGGCCGCGTGGGGCGGTGACGACGGCCCCGCGGTCCGCCGCCTGGGGAGCGGCCGGGCCGCCTCGCTCCAGCCGCTCGCGGACCTGCGCGCCGCCGGGGTGCCGCTCGCGTTCGGGTCCGGCGGCCCGCTGACGCCGGCCGGACCCTGGGCGGCGGTGCGCGCGGCGGTCCGGCACCGCACGCCCGACCAGCGGATCCCCCTCGCGGCGGCGGTGCACGCCCACACCCGTGGTGGCTGGCTCGCCGCGGGCCTCGGCGACGAGGCGACGGGCATGCTGCGCGTCGGGGCGCCCGCGCACCTGGCCGTCTGGCGCACGGACGGCCCGGGACTCCCGGCGCTGGGGCCGCAGGACGGGGATCCCGTGTGCGAGCTGACGGTGCGCGCGGGCCGGGTCCTGTTCGACGCGTCGGGCGGGACGGGGCGGTCGGCGGCGTGACCGGGA